>JAIXVT010000118.1 GCA_027482725.1 Pseudomonadota bacterium
TCGTATCAACTTTCCCCGGTGGTATCTTTTTCGATGAGCACCGCATTTGATGTCGAACACCGCACGCCAGAACCCAAGGGGCCATTGCACCTCGGTCCAAACTTGGATGACCGCGCACGCCTAGGAATGACGCTAACCCCGAATGTTTGGCCGATGAATTTGTCCCTTGGTGGCTATTTTCAGTGGTTGATCTGGCGACCGTCAGGGGGCACGTCTATTATCGGAGCGGATTTATCGATTGGATTCTAGAGTGGATTCTAACGTCGGCCGGAATGGGGCCTTAGGCGCCCGCATCGCGCCTTCGGAGGCGCGCGGTGTACAACGGCCCCTGCCCCGGGTATTGATCCGGAAAAATTCTAACCCCGTAGGATGTCCGCTCTCCGTGCGACATGCTCCCGGCGGGAAGAGACTCAACGGACGCATCCCGAAGAGGGATCTGTTCCCATGTGATCAGATCAGATTTTTTTTCACACACCCGTTGGATCACCGCATCGTTTTCTAACGGCGACAACGTGCACGTCGCATATTGAATCCAGCCCCCGGGGCGAGTCGCCAAAATAGCAGAACACAAAAGGGCATATTGGCGCTGAGCCAATGCTTTGGTTTTTTTTTCAGAAAAAAAATCTGCACCACTCCCTTTTTGCTCCACATGGTGCGCATCACTCGAGCAAGGCGCGTCTACCAATACCCCATCAAATCCAAGGTGTTTCTTTAAGTTTTCAAATCCCAGACTCGCACCGTCACGACCCCAGATCTCCATTCTTTCGTTCATTTCGGGGGGCAAACACCGATCAAAATTAGCTTTCATTCTAAACCGACGGTCTTTGGAGATTTCATTGCAGATGATCCGGTTTACCCGCGGATAGCGGTGCGCGATGACTAAGGATTTTCCTCCAGGCGCTGCACACAGGTCTAAAACGATCTTATGGGACACGTCAGGCACCGACTGAGCGACGACATAAGACGCTGTATCCAATTGATACGACTCGGATCCCCCGAGGTCCACGGAGCGGACAGAGGCACTCCCGTGTTTAGCTTGGAGCGATAGCCACAATGCCTCCGCACGCTCCCCTCCGTAGTGATCGGATAAAAACTTGAAATACGGATTTGAGGCAGAAAGCACGGGATTCTACCCTTAATTTTTTTTGACGGAGAGGTCTGTCCCTAACGAAGCCAAAGACAAATCCTCTGAGGCCAAATCTTTCTTGAGATCCTTTACCAGATCCTTCACCACACGGCTAGCTGCAACCAAACCAAATGCACCAGTAACAAAAGATGCATTGCCCATGATCACATTGCGATTATCGCAGTTAAAAAACTCATTTTGGCCCTGAGGACATACACACCGAAACCCCTTGCCGTTATCGTATTTGAGTTCAACGGGCGCGGTGGCGGGTTCGTCCGAATAAATGGCTGGGATTCCAAAGGTACCGTGATCGGGAAATCCGTGTTGATCGCGCAGAATGCGACGTACCGATCGCGCTAACGGATCGACTTGAGTTTCAGAAAGATCGGTGACTTTAATCCGCGTGGGATCCATGCGTCCGCCAGATCCTGTCGATGTGATGACTGGAATTTTTTCGTCGCGGCAACGGGCCAGTAAATGGCACTTGGGAGTCACAGAATCAATCGCATCGATCACGTAGTCGGGGCGCTTTCCGTGGGCATTGATGCTCTCTGCGAAAATCTCGTCGCCTAAACGGGCATTGTAAAAATTCACGATAGGAAAAATTTTTGCTTGAGGATTAATTTTTTGGAGACGCTCCGCAAGGACATTTGCTTTTTTTTCACCGACCAAACCTTGAAGAGCATGGATCTGACGGTTAAAGTTCGTCACACAAATCTCATCAAAGTCGACAAGCGTAACGTGCCCCACTCCCGATCGCACTAAACTTTCAGCGGCCCAAGATCCCACACCGCCTAAGCCCACAATCATCACATGAGACGACATCAGCTTTGCCATTGCCGTATCCCCCACGAGACGCCCCATACGATCAAACCGGCGGTGTAGACGGTAATGAGCGTCTTCGGCGGGGGTCATCGGGAGAATCGGAGCCGAAGTGGTGTCGGCCTGTTTGGAATGAACAACTTCATGGGAATGCATGAGTGTAAGTTTAAACGGGAACGGTCGTCAGGAACATAGGGAGAATTTAATGAGGGTTTATTTTAAATTAAAACACTTTAATACACACACAATCAGTGTTTAATAATTGACCTTTTTTGTTTTTGAATTATAATTATTGCCACTATGAAAAGTTTTTCTGTGTTGATATTACTGCTTGTTCCCACCTTGGTTTTTTCACAATCACTATCTCGTGATCCATCGCTGGTAGTCCGAGTTAATTCGAGCATACCGATGATTTGCGAGACGGAGTTTTGTTTTGCTTGGTTTAATAACGATGGACAGGACGGATCAAACTATTCCCACACCGCGGAAACCCAAAAAAAAGTAGCCTCGCTTGTGCGCGAGCTCAAGAATTCCAAACTCTACGAGGCAAATCAGAAAATTCAAATTAAAACCATTAACACGCATCAACTTGACCCAAGCTATCTCGGCTGGTTCAGAGTAGAAGCAGGTTTAAGTAAAGAGAAAGACGACAAGCCTCGATCTTTTTTTGAGTTTTTGAGAGGCGCCATTAAGTTAAGTAATGCCACTCAAGAGCTAGATCCAGAGATGTTGGAAGTAACAAAAATTGTGGATTCCAATACCATTCCACGGTTTAGCGATAGCAACTTGTTTGACCGAGAGACCGATACTGCCAATGCCATTTTTTGGGTAAGTCGCAATCATCCTCAAATTAAGCAAATTGCGCGCTACTCTGACCAGTTTGATCACGAAAACCCCGAATACCGTCCGATAGAGGTGTCTTATCCAAACAACCTGAGCCTTGCCCTGTTCCTCGTTGATTCAAAATCGCCGTACACTTTCGATCTCGGGAGCTCGATCAAATGTGATAAACAATACACCAAAAATCACAACTGTTCGATGCATGAGGATGTTTTCACCTCGTTCCGTTTATCTATGCGAGGATCCTTCGGGGATAAATTTTACGTCTACAAGGGCCGCAAATTTTATCTCGACACTAAGAACGCAATTCCCGGAATGTCTGAGATGGCAGAGATCGGCATTTCCGCTTCGGGGCGTCAGTCCCTCACGGGAATATTGGAATACGAACCCACCATTTCAAGTCTGAACTATAATTTCGGAGGTTTCATTTCGGTATCTGCTGCACCAAAAGAGATCGAAAAAAAGACCGATAAGACTAGAAAATAGTTGGATCCCCATCAGATTCTAAAAGCCTGCGGTCCGGTGGGAGCTGATTCCACACCGATATAACCGTGGGCTTTTTTATATCTTGCGGGCGAAAACTAAATATCGAATCGGTGTGCTTTAAAATTTCTTGCGCTTGATCGAAAGATCCTGAAAACCGATGCCAGAGCACCGGCCAGCCGGACATGAGACCAAACGGCACTTCTTCGCGCAAAATCTCAAGACAGCGCCCGACCGATCGCACCGCGTGGACCACAAAAGGCTTGTGATAAGACTGCGCCAATTTTATCTGGAACCGAAACGCGTGTTCTTGGGCTTTTTTTTGCTGAATCGTTTTGGCGCGAAAAAAATCGAGTCCGGTTTCGCCAACGGCAAAAATGGGGTGGGAATGATCTGCCAACAAAGATTCCAATAACCCGAGATCATGGTCGATTTCTTGATCCGACCGATCCAAGATCCACCACGGGTGCAACCCTACAACCAAAGACACGCGTGCGCCGAAATGCGCTTTTAGCTCTATTTGGCGCGCCCATTCTAAAGGATGCGTTCCTCCAAAAATCACATGATCAACAGTGCCGCTATCCAGCGCTTGTTTGAGCGATTCACGCGCCACTTTGGGCCAAAACCTATCCTCCGTCAGGTGTGCGTGCGCATCCAAACGCGGAACATGTTTTACGCTTTCATCATCCATTCCTCGGATGCGCTCAAAACAACGGTGCACACCGAGAGCTTTAAACTGATCGGACCAAAACGGCAATGCCCATTCCCCCACTGACACAAAGTGATGCAATCCCCAAAGACCCTTTACTGCCCCGCAATCGACTGGCAAGCGTGACCAAGATGCGCGCACCACTGGCACCAATCGGGTGCCCAAGCGCGATTGCTCCCCCCCAAGCATTGAGTTTATCGATGGGGATTTCCAACTCACGCTGACAGGCTAAAACCTGAGCGGCAAAGGCCTCGTTGATTTCTACCGCATCAATAGCATCCCAAGTCAGGCCGTGACGCGCAAAAAGCGTTTGAATCGCGGGCACCGGGCCAATTCCCATCACTCTGGGATCAACACCCACGACTTCGGCATCTAAAAACTCTAACGCAAAATCCTGAGCATCTGGTTTGATCGAGCTGATCTGCATAAACGCTGCGCCATCGGTCATCCCACTTGCGTTCCCCGCAGTAATGCCCGCAGATTTAGGCTCGAATACCGGCGTGAGCTTCGCTAAACTCTCTAGCGTCGTGGCACCCCTGCGGTGCTCGTCGTGATCAAGCTCCGACATGGGGATCACCTCATGCTGAAAACAGCCCTGATTCCAGGCTAAATCTGCAAGACTTTGGGACCTGAGCGCATACGCATCTTGATCGGCGCGACTAATCCCTCGCTTTAACGCCAAGTGCTCCGCGACTGTTGCGCCCATCACCTGCCCGGCCATTGGACATAAAAACCCATCTTGAGTCATTCCATCTGTGACTTCCATGTGTCCCAACTTTTGTCCCCATCGCGCGTTCATCAGGTAGTACGGGGTATTGGACATGCTCTCCACTCCACCTGCAAAAATAGTCTGCGCACGCCCAAGTGCAATCCGTTCTGCCGCCATCACCACCGCCTGTAACCCGGAGGCACAAGCCTGATTCACGGTAAGCGCGGTTATGGTTTCCGGTAACCCTGCCCCAAACACGGCTTGACGTGCGGGATTGGGGCGCGCTCCGGCTTGGCGTGCATGACCCAAAATAACCTGATCGATTTTTTCTAAACGATTTTCAGCGACTGCGCCTTTTAATGCTCGCGCCGCCAATTCGCCTGCCGATATCGACCGGAGTGCCCCACCAAACTTGCCGATAGGAGTCCGTTTAAAACGGGAAAGATAGACTGGCTTTGGAAAACAACTCTTAGGTTTATCCA
>JAIXVT010000104.1 GCA_027482725.1 Pseudomonadota bacterium
CTTCCTCTCTCAATCCATCGATCCACTCTCGTGAACCCACGTCGATCAAGAAAACCTTTCATCCATTTTACTTTTTTATCGTAATTTCTTCTGTTCTATTACCCCGATCCAAGACGCAACCACCACTCTCGTAGCTCCGCATCTCAACTCAGCGCAATAGAACGCTGTCACTTTGTTTCAAGTTTTCAATGAACAAACCGTCAAATGTTGGCGGTTCATTAGAGATACCTAAATCATCAAAACCTGGCAAATACTTTTTTTTATTTTTCTCTTCCAAATTATTAAATTAAATTTATTTATGATATTTACTCGGTATTTCAATATGTTCTTATAATACTGCCGCTAGCCAGTCCGCCGGTGGCTCGATCAAGCGCCGCGCCTGGGTATCGAAACACCCAATCACAAACTCGGCCTCCGCTGCAATTACGGGCCCCACCACTGCTGCCGAGGCACTTAAATTCACCATGGTCTGCTTTAACCTCACCATTTTTCGCAGCACCTCTACGCATTCGGTGCGAATTTCAATATCTTCCCTGTTTTTGACCTCGTGCTTGTAGCGGATTTCACTCTTTAACACCACAAAACCGATTCCCGTTTCACGCACACGGTCCACGCCATAACCCGCTTCGGTAATTCGCTCCCAGCGCGCTTCTTCAAATAACGTCATATAAGCCGCATTATTCATGTGCTGGAAAAGATCCAGCATCCGCTCCCGCACCTTTGTTTTATAAACATGAATCATTTATCGTTTCTCCTTAAACAATCTTTACAGCAAACCCTAAACGTTTGGACTAATCTAAAGTTTCTTCAAATTTTGCTTACGGAAATCTTGATATGGAATCGATAAAAAATCTTTTAGAAACAGAACTGAGCACATTGCTTGCCCCAACGGATGACAAGCCCAAACCCCACGTTAACCTTGAAACCCCACCCGATCGCAACCAAGGGGATTACGCATTTCCGTGTTTCCGCTTGGCCAAGACACTGGGACAAAAACCTCAGGACTTAGCTCAAAATTTGGCAAAAGCTTTAGGCGAATCGGCGGGGGTACAAAAAACGGCTCTGGTGACAGCGGTCGGTCCCTATGTCAATTTCACGATCCACAAAAACGTTCTCGCGACACAGATTTTAGAGCCCTTGTTTAATCCCAAAGCCCATTCGCCAAAAAACTTTACCTGGGTCATTGAGTACAGCTCCCCCAACGTGGCGAAACCGTTTCAGATCTATCATTTACGCACGACTATCGTCGGATCAACACTTGCGAAAATTGCGCGCAGACAAGGCTACAACGTCATCAGCATCAATCACTTGGGGGACTGGGGCACTCAGTACGGAAAACTTGCAATCGCGTTTGAAAAATATGGCGACGAGATTCCTGCCAACCCAACACTCCATGATTTAGTGCGGATTTACGTTCAAATTCATAAAGACATGGAGACCGACCCGACGATTGAACCTCGCGGGCGTGAGGCGTTCAAAAAACTAGAACAAGGCGATCCTGAACTTCGCTCACTTTGGAAAAAATGCGTCGATATTTCTTTAAAAAGTTTTAATGAACTTTATGCACGTTACGCAGTGAACTTCGATCACATATGGGGCGAATCGTTTTATGAAACCCACCTCCAGAAAACTCTGGAACAAGTCGAGCGGTCCGGGGTGTTGGTACGTGATGACGGCGCCGATATTGTCCGCGTGACCGATCGAGCCGGACACGAAATCCCTCCTTGTATTCTCCGGAAATCCGACGGCGCATCGATCTACGCCACGCGGGATTTGGCTGCGGCGCTTTATCGCTATCAGAAGTTTGGTTTTGATCGCATGACGTACGTTGTAGGCAAAGAGCAAAAACTGGTATTTGAACAATTGTTTGGTGTATTGCGCGCAATGAAAGTCGATTTTGAACCCAAATGCGAGCATTTAGCGACCGGATTATACCGATTTAAAGACGCAAAAATGTCTACACGAAAAGGCAACTTCGTTACGTTAGACGAGGTCCATCAGCTCTGTAAAGAGCGAGCGCTGGAGCTTATGCGTGGGCGCGAATCTTCGCAGGGACTTGCACCCGACGAATTAGATGCGATCGCGGAAAAAGTCGCCATAGCGGCACTTGTGTTTGCGGACCTTTCGACCGACCCCACCAAGGATTTAGACTTTGATGTGGAGCGCGTGGTTTCTTTTGAGGGGGAAACGGGTCCTTACTTGCAATATGCCCATACACGATGTTTGAGTATTTTGCGAAAATCTGAACTCCAGCCCGAAACCAACAGTGAAAGAATCGCCGCACAAATCATGCAACAGCCGGAGATTGATTTGCTCCGAAGACTGGGCCGATTTAACGAAGCCTGCGACCGCGCGCTAGATCAACGTAAGCCCACACAATTGACCACCTATCTGATCGACCTTGCCTCCGACTTTGGGCTGTTCTACCGGGAATGCAAAGTGCGCCTCCCAGACCAACCCGACCTTGAGCGCGCGCGCTTGGCTTTAGTTAAAGCCACACAAATAACCCTAAACGAAGGCTTGGCGCTACTGGGAATTCCACTCCCGGAGAAGATGTAAACGATGGACCACCCTTTGTTTCCATACGCCCTTGGTGTGCTTTCAAATTTATTTTTTGGCACGGCGAGTATGGTTTTTTCTAGTTTCGCGCGCAGCGTATCCCCCACATGGATCAATCACCTCAAAGCATTTGTTGCGGCGATATGTTTTGGTATCGCTTGTTTTGCTTGGGAAACGTGGGCAAATCTTCCCTGGACTTCGGCGGTTTCTTTTTTAATCAGCGGGCTGGTAGGCCTTTGTCTGGGCGATTTTTTCCTCTTCCGATCGTTCACCATTTTGGGCCCTTCACGCACGTTAATGCTATTGTGTGTCCAACCGTTGTTTATTGGCGCCTACAATGCCCTTTTTTTTGGACAACACCTGAACTCAGCGCAGCTCATCGCCATTGCCTGCATGCTGGTGTGCGTGTTTATTTTTGTTCTCGAGCGCTCCAAGACTGTGGGGCGCTGGGACTTACGCGCTTTTGGGATCGCATTCATGGGGGTCCTCTTGGATGCCTGTGGAGTTATGCTGACACGAAACGGTTTTGATACCGGAGCAGGAACGGGAGTCGGAGCATTCCAGGCCAATTTTTTACGTTGCTTGGGGGCGTTGGCAGGGTTTTTGATTTTAAATCCCCGATCATTTACTGCGCTGAAAGTGGGCTTTATCGGCCTTACCCCACGGAAGCGCACGCTAGCGGTATTTGCCTGTTTCTTTGGAACATTCGTGTCTCTCACGATGTACTTAAACGCCATTAAACTTGCTAATGTGGCAGTGCTTACATCAATTACGGTAACGGGCCCGGTGTGGGTGTCCCTCATTGAACACATCCTTGAGCGCAAGCTCCCCTCGCGTTATTTGATAGGGGCGATGACTTTGTTTTTGGTGGGATTTTTCTTTATCCGACAAGGCATGATTCAGGCATCATAACTGAAATGAACGCGCTAAAAAAAATTCACTTTGTTTTGCTTGGAATGGTTTTGGCTTGTGCCGCTCCCCTCCCAGAACGTGAAGCCCAAGCCACTGCTGCTACAAATTTTCCACGCACCTGCTTTACCCCAGACCAAGATTGCGAAACTGAAATCGTAAACTTCGTTAAATCCGCAAAAACAAAACTTGATATTGCGGCATTTGACCTGACGCTCGACCAACTGGTGCATCACATTTTAGTGCAACAGAAAAAAAAGATTTTGGTGCGCGTGGTGGTGGACCGCAGGCAATCACGCGGTCAGAATTCTCTTGTGAGTACACTGATCAAAGGTGGCGTCCCCGTTCGTATTGGTGTTCAACGTGGGCTAATGCACCATAAGTTTATCATCGTGGACGATAAGGAACTGGAAACCGGGTCATTTAACTTTACTCACGGTGCCGCCAACAAGAACCAAGAAAATCAAATCTATTTAAATGATTCTAAGGTGGTCCAAGCTTACTCAAAGCAATTTGAAAGGGTCTGGGGAAAAGCAAAACCCGCAAAACTAGAGTCACTATAAACTTATCTTTTTTAATTTATCTTCAGATAAGCATTTGATAACTCATAGAATAATTTGACAATAGCTTGATCTCGAATAAATACTAAACCCCTTTATTTATTTACTAATGATGTAACAAAAGGAAGACTCATGAGCACCGTAACTCCTCCTCCGATCTCGACCTGGATTGCACCCGAAAAACAAAAAACGGTTTTGGGTCACCCCGTAGGTCTGTTCGTTCTCTTCTTTACTGAGATGTGGGAGAGGTTTTCTTATTACGGAATGCGTGCACTGCTTGTTCTTTACATGACCAAGTACCTGCTCTTGGACCCGGTGCGTGCTCAAGATGTTTTAGGATACACCGTGTTGAAAGATCTTTTAGAAGGGGCATTCGGTCCTTTAGATGTACAGCCGATCTCCTCTCACCTTTACGGCCTTTACACAGGCTTTGTTTACTTGTCTCCATTTTTTGGGGGGATGATTGCCGATAAAGTTTGGGGACAACGCAAAACTGTTTATGTCGGTGGATTTTTAATGGCGGTCGGCCACTTCTTGATGGCGATCGAATCGATGTTTTTGCTGGCACTGTTCTTTATTATTTTAGGTAATGGTGCCTTTAAACCCAACATCTCGACTCAAGTTGGGAACCTCTATAAACCCGGAGACGGCAGGCGCGACGGCGCGTTTGTGATCTTTTACATGGGGGTTAACCTTGGGGCATTCTTTTCTCCGTTAGTTTGCGGAACCCTGGGACAAACCGTAGGTTGGCACTATGGGTTTGGCGCTGCGGGCGTGGGGATGCTTGGCGCCCTAGCCGTTTATCATTGGGGTAGGAAGTACCTTCCTCAAGACGTTGCGACGCAAAATCGCCAGAGTTCTTTCCAGCCCACTGATTCAACTTTCCCGATTAAAGCTCTATTGACCTTCTGTGCAATCGCCATCGGGTTTTTCATGATTATTATTTCGCCTGTTGCCATTAAGGCTTCTTTGATTATTGCCGCGGTACTGGGTATCGCGTTCGTTCTAAAGAAAATGGAAGAGTCTGATCGCTCCCGAGTGGTGGCGATTATGATCATGTGCCTTTGCTCCATAGGATTTTGGGCGATTTACGAGCAACAGGGCAACACGATGCAATTATGGGCTGACGAACAAACTGACTGGCACTTTCTCGGATTTGATGTTCCCAGCACCTATTTTCAATCGATGAACCCGTTCTTTATTTTTATATTTGCTCCGCTTTTATCCGGTTGGTGGGAGTCTCGACTTAAAAAAGGGAAGTCCAATGGGAACACAGAAACAAAAATGGCGCTAGGTTCGGTTTTAACCGGATTGGCATTCGTCATTATGGTGATTGCAGCTAAAATTGTTCCTGCTGGCGAAAAAGGAAGTTTACTTTGGCTTGCGGGGGCTACCTGGGTCGTAACCATGGGTGAGATCTACCTTTCACCTATCGGACTTTCTATGGTGACCAAAGTGGCACCACCAAAATACCTCTCCGCAATGATGGGAGTTTGGTTTCTTTCCAGTTTCTTTGGAAACTACTTTGGGGGCTATCTCGGTTCTTTTTACTCCCTGATGCCAAAAGACGTTTTTTTCCTCTTAAACATGGCTATCGGAGTTGGACTCGGGATCGTGTTTTTCATGTTTGGAAATAAACTAAAAAAGACCATCGGGGACGCGTAAGGCTCACGATTTTCATTTGCCATGCCGATTCAAATTGATCTCAAGTACGCGACCCAAGATAACATCTTGGGTCGCGCTGTTTATCACCCTAAAGCTCAGGCGTATCTCCTCCAACCGGCAGCACAAGCACTTCATCGTGTTGCCCAAATGCTTGCGCCTCAAGGGTTTGGTCTTTGGATTTACGATGCTTACCGTCCTTGGTCCGTTACCAAAACGTTTTGGGATTCCGTGAGCGTTTCCGAACGCGACTACTTTGCCGACCCGGATCAAGGCTCCATGCACAACCGAGGTTTAGCTGTGGATTTGAGTTTATTTTTTTTAAACTCGGGACAAGAAGTCGAGATGCCGTCCCTCTTTGACGAAACCACCCCACGCGCCTGGCACAATTATGAAGATTGCTCAGATCAAGCGAAACGACATCGTAAAACGCTTAAGTCTGCAATGATCGGGCAGGGATTCGTTCCGGTGCCCAATGAATGGTGGCATTACAACTTTAAAACGGAAGTCATTGCGCCAATCTTGAATTACGATTTCCCGGAAGTTAGCGGTATACTTACCGCTCTATGACATCTCCAGCTAGACCCAATTTTGACGCCATCATCAACGAACTAAAAACCGTGATGGATCCGGATCTCAAAAAAGATCTGGTGACGTTGTCCATGATCCGTGACCTCACCGTTTCCGACACGGGTGTAGTGAGTTTACGCGTGGTATTGACCACTCCCGCATGTCCCGTTAAAGAATTGCTCAAATCACAAGTGGAACAGGCCGCACAACGTGTTGCGGGTGTGACGGCAGTACATGTGACGATGGACGCTGAAGTAAAACGTTTTGGCGCACAAAGCCGGGCCACAGAAGGACTGGGTGGAATCACCCACGTGATTGCCGTATCCAGCGGAAAAGGAGAAATAGAAAAAAGTACCGTATCCACTAACCTTGCCTGTGCGTTAGCCAAAGCAGGCGCAAAAGTGGGAATTTTGGATGCAGACATTTATGGCCCAAATCTCCCCACCATGATGGGCGTCACTGAAAACCCCAAACTGGTAAAAGATGATCAACGCGGAGAAATGTTTATTCCGCCCGTCAGTTACGGCGTAAAAGTGATGTCGATGGGTTTTTTACTGCAAGGTGATCAGCCCGTCATTTGGCGTGGTCCGATGCTCCATAATATTTTGAATCAATTTTGCACCCGAGTGGAATGGGGAAACTTAGATTATTTGGTCATTGATTTGCCCCCGGGAACCGGAGACGTGCAACTTTCGTTAGCTCAAATGTTACCGATCACCGGCACCGTGCTGGTGACCACGCCTCAAGAAATTGCACTTCAAGATGTCCGAAAAGCGTTTGGAATGTGGGAAAAGGTGAATGTGCCCGTGCTTGGGATTGTGGAAAACATGTCTTGGTTTACCGGGGATGATGGCAAGCAGTATAAAATTTTTGGTGACGGGGGTGGAGAATCGCTCGCACGAAAATTTAATTCACAAGTGATTGCAAAATTGCCCTTAATTCCGGTGATTCGAGAAGGTGGCGATTTAGGAAAACCTCTGGCCACAATCAAGCTTGAATCGAACCAGAATCGTGAAAAAGAGGCACAAGATGCGATTACGCTTTTGGCTTCACGTGTGGCTCAAGAAATCGTGATCCGAGACGCAAAGAACGACGTGTCCCGTGCGGGACCAGAGATCGGGAATTTCGCGTAGGACCGACCGGGGGTCACTGGAATGGAGAGTTAAAAGCCGGGACTGCACGAGACGTTGTTGGAAATGAGATCACGAGTTTTTGCGCAAAAAACCTTTGGGCACACCCTCTAATTTAAACATTTTTTAGATCAGTAATTATAACCTTCTGCCATGGTTAACCATGTACCCAGACCATTCTTACTGCTATTCACCATTGCTCCATTCCCTACGACGCCCTAAAACAACGGAAGATCAATCTCGCAACTGAGCATATAGGTACGAGACACCCGCTGTCCGTTATACGGGCCCAGATCACGCGCAAAAGAGGTGAGGCCCCATTTTCCCAAAAAGAAATCCACATGAGCCCCGTAGGTAAAATTGAGTTGATTGAATCCCATTTGGAACTTCACAAACGGGAGCCCTAATTCCGCACCAAGATGGGTACGGTTGGCGATATCTACATCACCAAAAATATTTTGATAATCGGCCGCAACTTTTGCCGTGAATACGCCTAAATCCTGAGTGAGGGCTACGCCAATTCCTGCGTTCATCGGAATTCGGCTATCCCGTCGATCCGAAAACTTGGTATCCGCAATGTCGGTAATCGATACCCCTGCGCTCAGCACACTGCCGGGGATCAGGGTCTTTACGGCTTGGGCACCGATATCAACTCCCATGCCCATGTGGTAGCCGCCGGCAACTCTTTCGACAAAAGCATCATAATCCCC
>JAIXVT010000076.1 GCA_027482725.1 Pseudomonadota bacterium
AACCTCGGTCATTGATTCAAGATAAGATCTCAGCGCTCAAAATCCCGGCACATCATCTCGGTTCTCAGATCAAGTTCTCCACTCAAGAACAAAACATTACCCTGTCCTTCGAAGATTCTGCACCCAACTCCCTCTTAGCGTCTATCCAGATTGTCCCCACCCAAGGGAAGGGCTCTACACAAACGGTGGGCGAATTCGCGTTGCCTCCAGAAATCGTCGCTACCCTATCTGCGTCAGACTCTCCATTTATTCGGGAACTCCTTAAACGGGATGCGTTTCCCCAAGATCTCCAAAATGCCGTTGTCGCCGCAGAGGATCAGCATTTTTTTGAGCATTGGGGAATCGATCCCAAAGGATTTCTGCGCGCAATCATTGTCAATCTGAAATCGTTCTCGTTCACCCAAGGGGGGAGCACGATCACCCAGCAATTGGTCAAAAATCTATTGGGCCGTCGGGACCGTAATCTCTACCTCAAGATCAACGAACTTTTTTTAGCGCTCCTGATTGAACTTAAATACACCAAACAAGAAATTCTTGAGCGCTACTTGAACGAAGTCTACTTGGGGCAAATCGGTCGCTGGGAGGTGCGCGGATTTTCTGAAGGTGCGCGGTATTTTTTTTCTAAACCTGTTGGCGAACTCAATACCGGAGAAATCGCTCTCCTTGTGGGGCTCATTAAAGGGCCGGGGTTCTACGCTCCTGATAAACATTTAGATCGTGCAAAAGCACGTCAACGGTATGTGATCGAACGCTTGATCGAACTCCAGAAAATTTCTCCAGAACAGGGTAAAGCTGCGTTATTGGCCCCGCTCCGACTTTCTCCGCCACCACAGACCTCCAACCGGGCACCCTACTATGTCGATGCGATCCGAGCGGAGACGCAAAAAGCTTTAGAGCGTGATTTTAACGCTTAAGAAATTCAAGACCTAGGCCTACAAGTCTACACCACAGTAAACCCTACACTGAGCGTGAACGCTCAAAACAAACTCGATGACATTTTAAGCAAACTCCCCCACGCCGAAGCTTTGCAAGGGGCATTTGTGATCTTAGAGAATAAAACAGGTAACGTGATCGCTCTATCGGGTGGACGAGACTATTCCAAAAGCAATTTTAATCGCTTTCTGAACATGAAGCGTCAGATCGGTTCCTTGTTTAAGCCGGTGGTCGTTTTAACCGCGCTCAAAAAAGGGAAATCAGAATCAGGAATTCTCTTTACTCAAAAAACACCGATCTCCAATGCCCCAGTGCAATGGAAGCCGGGCCCCAACCAGCCTCTATGGCAACCCAAAAACTACGAAAAAACACCGGAAAATTGGGTGAATTTAGATGATGTTCTCACTCGCTCACTGAATATTCCAACGGTGCGCTTGGCTAAAGAAATCGGTATCGGCGCAATCATTGATACCGCTCGTCTCCTCGGTTTGGTTTCCCCGCTACCCGAAGTCCCCTCTCTCGCTTTGGGGTCAGCCGAATGCGGCTTACTCGAGCTTGCCGTTAGCTTTAGTACCCTTGCCCGTTCGGGAAACAGGATTGAACCCCAACTTATCCACTCGATTAACGCCCCGGATGGCACACCGCTTTTTGAATCCACACCCCGAGAATCCCAAAAAATCGAGCCGGGGCTCGCCGATCTCATGACCAAAATCCTGATGCGCACGTTTGATCCGTTTGGTACCGCAAAGCGCGCCAAAGCGCTGGGCCTCACACTCCAAGCTGCCGGGAAAACCGGAACCACCAACGACTATCGTGATGCCTGGTTTGCGGGCTACACTCCTGAGCACACGCTTGTGGTTTGGGTTGGTCCAGACGAATTGTCGAGCCAAAAACCCCCATCCATCACAGGTGCAAGCCATGCCCTTCCCGTTTGGGTGGGTCTCGCACACCTGTTAGAAAAAATGGGAGCGGAGTCGCAGTTTCGTGAGAGCGAGTTTTTAGAACCGATGAATTTCGATAAAAACACAGGACTTCAAAGCACGGCATCTTGTCCCGAATCTCAGAAGGTTTCGGGATATGCCCTAAAAGGGCAAAGTTCCCTGCCGGAATCTTGTAGTCCACAGACTGTGGGCCTTGAATAACGTGATGCGCATCAATCCACTCCTTTCGATTTTCAGGCACGGCCCCACGATCCTATTTTGCGTCGTAGCGATCCTCAGTAATTTTGTGATTTTCTCCAAAATTTCCCTATCACAAATGGACCTTGCCGGACATTTAGCGAGTGCATGGAAAGTCCATCAAGGATTATGGCACCACTACATTCTGAGTATTTTCAGTGGTTCCGTTCAAGGGCTGTTTTATCCTCCGCTCGAGGACTTTATTTTGGCCGGATTACTCCATTTACCTGTTCATCCGGTCGTCGTTTTTAAGTCTTACCTGATCCTCATTTGGAGCTGCTTTATCCTTCAATGGGCATGGGTAAGTCGACAATTCACCACACGCCTTGCGCAATGGTTTTTTTGCATTGCCCTCATGACTGTGCTTTTTACCCAGAAGGAAAATTTGCTCCAAGATCAGGGCTTAGGTTTTATAGACTTGTTTGTTACAGGGCTAACAAGCGAATTTTTAGGCGCTCTTTTTTTAATGGAGTACCTGAGGCGTTGGTTTAGAAAAACAGACTCACTCGCTTCATCCACCTTACTGATGTCGGGGACAATCGCCTCTCATATCGTAGTCAGTTTGGTTTTTGGAATCATCGTTATCGCGCAACTTGTT
The DNA here is from genome assembly GCA_027482725.1 of Pseudomonadota bacterium. Classification (GTDB taxonomy): domain Bacteria; phylum Bdellovibrionota; class UBA1018; order UBA1018; family CAIMNF01; genus JAIXVT01. The sequence goes on from JAIXVT010000076.1 coordinate 2,710, forward strand.
ACCGAACCCAAACGCCGAAAACACTTGTTATTGGCGGGTACTTTTTCTTTGGCGATCACAGCCGGATACTGGGTCCCTTTTTTGGCCTATAGATCTTTTATTGCCTCCTCCCTCATCACGCGGAGCACGTCGTTGACGCTATTTCTCTTGGCAATACCCTTGTGGTTTTTTGTATCAAAAAAAACCCGGATTCTTTTAGGCATCGGGATCGGATTTGCGGGGGTGCAGCTCTTGGGAGAATGGTCATTTACACGTGACCTCCTCCCTTCGTTTCACTATTATCGCCTCACCATTTTTTTTATATTTGCGTGGGTCTTTGGATTAACTCTGATTTTAGATAGAACGCGAATTAAAATTTTACGCTTAGGGATTGCGGGTACCGGGTTGCTCTTGGTTTTCATTATTTTTAAAGGGGGTATCACTGATTTTTTATTCAAAAAAATCGCACAAAAAGACATTAAAGATACCGCGATTCATCTCAGGCCCTATCGCGTTCCCCAAGACTTGGGACGCACGCTGGTGATCGGAGACTACAGGTCCGCAGATTTTGGAATCGACTCCCTTCTGATGATTCAAGATCCCCACTTTAAATCCACCAAAGGACTTTTTTGGGAGAGCAGCAAAAATAACATGCTCCAAAGCTCCTACCTCTCCACACTCCTTACTCCGCCCATGGTGCTCGATTATTACTATTTTAAAGGCTATTCTTGCGAGATTCAGAACTGTCTTCTTGACACCTATATCAGGCGCTACGCGGTTCAACAGATCGTTAGCTCCCCACATTTTGAACAACGCTATTTACCCTTGGAACGCCAAGTGTGTTACCGCACCTGGCTCCAATCCCAAGGAACAACACATTATGGCTGGAGCGATGGCGGAGCTGTTTTTGTCGAGGGATCGGGACTACGGGTGCTCAACCTTGTCCCAAAAACGCACGAATCGTCTCGATATTTTCAACTTGTTGAAACGATTGCCCCAGATCAAATCCGCGGAATTGAGATAAAAAATTCCATGAACATTGCCGAGCGCATCCGGTCTGATTTCTATTCGTGCGAATCGGCGAGATCCACATCGTCTCCCCCACGGTTTTTATTTGAAATGAATGCGGACCAGCATGCCAAACTTTTCAGTCATCAACCTGCTCTGGACCGAACTCCATCACATCCTCTTAGCGCCGAAGTCATTCGCCTAATCCCTTCCCATCCCGATGTGCTCCGGTTCAATGTAAGCGATTCACAACCCAAACTCACCATTGCCAAAGTTTCTGATTTACCTGGGTTAGTGGTACAGCGAAAGAACGGTGAAGTCTGGGAATCCATTCCTCATTTTACAGGGATTGGATTTATTGTGTTTTGGACCCATGGAGAAACCCGGCTGACTTACATCAAACCGATTCTTGTTCGGATTGCAGAGGGAGTTTCATTGTTTACTGTTTTGATTGGAATCCTAGGATTATTGATTCCACTCTTACGACCAAGAATCCCGTCACGACGACCCTGAGCCGTCGCCCGAGCCCTCTGCACTGCCTGATCCACTGCCTGATCCACTCCCTGATCCCGAACCTTCTGCACTGCCCGATCCACTCCCTGATCCCGAGCCTTCTGCACTGCCCGATCCACTCCCTGATCCAAATTGTGTTCCGTAAGCAGTCAGTGTCCATTCGTCTGCCGCTGGATCATAGACCAATTTCCCAAGCGAGCCATAGATAGACCCTAATCCAATAATCTGTCCCGACTGCGATTCTATAGCATCCATCATCGAGAAATGACGTAAATATTGCGCAGCACCGAAACTCAGTTCAATCTCGCGCCAAGGAGACCCAGCTTGCACCGATCTCCAAAACTTCTGACCATTCATTGTAGTCATCAACACGTAACCCGGAGTAGACAAAAGTTGTGAGCCATTCCAAAAATTCTGGGGAAGTCCGGCGGATGCGTCCTGCCAAGACCTATCGGATACGTTCAAGATTTGAGTGATGGGGGCTAAACCCTGCGGCGTCTGTCCCCAATTCAAATGAAATAACACCTGATTGGATCCGATCGGCGTTCCTGAAAAAGGAGAACTTGCTCCCCCTAAACGGGGACCATGCTCCACGGGCAACCAGCCGTCACGAGAGCGCAAAAAAACCAAATCGGTAACCCGGCTCTGTTCAGGGAAACCGTAAAATCCTAGCAATCCTTGTGCGGTCGGTAAAAAACCACTCAATCGGAGCCCCGATCTTTTCGTCCAAGTAAAGCCACCATCCGTCGAAGTGTATGTTCCCTCTGGATCTGAAATATAAAGCTCTTGATCGCCGTCCCCGTAAAAAGCTTCAATCTGGGATTGCCCGAAAAAACCGATCGTAGGTAGTCCAGCACTCAAATTCTCCCATTCACCAAACCGTTCTCCCGAACATGCCGATTGACGGAGCAACTGAGACGAAGGAACAGAAGGGAATGCAGCCAAGTCTACTACCAGCACATAAAAATAACCGCGATGATAAACAATTTTTGGCCTTCGGTATTCATTCCCTAGAGTGAGGAGTTTTTTCCAGTTTTGTCCCTGATCCGCGCTCAGATAAAAGCCTTGATCCACAGAGGCCAAAGCGGAACCCACCCCTTCATTGGAAAACTCGCCCACAATAAATCCAGGGAAGGAAGCCGCGACAGAAGCCAAACCCGGTGTCAGCGCATCAATGGGGACAACGGGTTGGGCTCCAGAAGAACAGGACGAGGCCAGCGCGCTTGCCGCTTGCGACAAGCTCTGGGCCTCTCTCCCTGCAAAATCAGCCGAAATAACCACATCCGGACTCACGGGATCATCAAAACCCAGAAATGCTCCGGGACCACGACTCTCGCCATTAGGGTTTTTGGACCCTGCCGAATTGATTTTCATCGTGCAGGCGGACCCCAATAGCGCAACGGCAACCACCGCCGCAAAATCCCCATAAAATGAAAAGAATCTTCCCCGACCCATTCTCCTATTTTTATTTAATTATTAAATAAAATATAGCTTCTTTACCGACACACGATCTTCATTGACACACTGGGGCCAAAATGATACCATGCGTCACGATGTCTTGGCTTTCGACCCGTAAATCTCTTTGGATCTCGGCCGCACTGGCTTTGGCGCTAGCCTTGGGGGTCCATTCCCTGCCGTTAGACTCGTTAGAGGCTCCGTTTTTCGACGCCCTCAAGCTCCTGAAACCCTCGTTTCGCCCAGACCCGGAAATCACACTTTTAAAGCTCGATTCCGCCACTACGGATGACCTAAACCAAATTGCCCCCCTTCCTCTAGAAACTCACCTCCAGATCATCAAGTCGCTCCGTACACAACACCCTAAAGCGGTGGGCCTCATTGTCGACTTCAATCGCGTCGAGAGGCTCGACCCAGAAAATTTCAAACGCCATCTCCCCGAATTCGAAGCCACACTCCGAGCTCTCGAACACGACGGCACGCTTGTCTTACTGGGGAACGATTTCGATGTGAACGGAGAGGTCACCGCTCCAGCAGGCTTGCAGCACTTCCCCCAATCTGTGGCCATTATCCACCGTGACGGCAACGTGTTTGGAAAAGATCGGGTTACCCGTCGCGCACTGGTTTCGATTTTTAACCGTAATGCTTTCGAAATGGCACTGGCCTCCAAGCTCACAAGCCCACGCGATCTCCCGCTACCTTTGGGTACTTTTTCGGCTAAAGAAAGCGATAGCCAGTTTTTTTTAATGGACCTTCCTCAAGCGAGCTATCGACAAGTGTCCGCACTTGATGTGATCAAAAAAACAGCACCGGTCCAGGATATCTTCCAAAAAATCATCCTTATCGGATCCCTCCAAAATGAAAATCCCAATGATTTTGCATTAACCAACCGTTTCGGGAAAAACGCTCTCCGCCCCAAGCTTGAGCTTCATGGCGCCATTTTAGATAATATTCTAAATCAAAGGAGTATTCTCAAGGTTCCATTTACTCTCAACTATTTGCTCTCTTCATTTATTGCTTTTGTCATCATCACACTGGCATTCACGTTACGTCCCTCGCGGTTTCTCCGCTCATCAGGCGCAATCTTTATCGGATCTATCGTTTTATCAGGGGGGTTGTTTTGCGGGGGAATCTGGCTCCCCATCGTTCCAACCCTTTTTACTCTCATTTTTTCGTTTTATTTGACCATACCTTTACGACTCTATTCTGAGAATCAACGACGATTCGAGCTTGAGAAACAAAATCAGCTCATGAAAGAAGTCGAAGAAATGAAAACCAATTTTCTTCAATTGGTCACACACGATCTCAAGACTCCGGTGGCACGGATGCAAGCACTTTTAGAACAAATCAAGCGCGGGATGGGCGATAAACTCGATACTCATAATCTTGCGCTTATCGAAAACTCTTTTTTAGCCATAGATGAGTTAAACCATTTTATCAGTTCCCTTTTGGAGCTGACACGCCTGGATAGTCACGGAATCCGCGTCGACTTGAAATCCAAAGATATCAATCTGATTTTAGAGCAAGTTCTTCAAAAACATAGCTTTGCAGCACAATCCAAACAAATTTTTATCTCGACTCAATTTGAGCCCCTGTTCCCCATAAAAATAGATCCCGAACTCATTTCTAAAGTTCTTTCCAATCTCATTGATAATGCGATCAAATATTCCCCCGAAAAAAGCACTGTTTTTATCGAGACCCTAGAAGACAATGTTCACATCGAGATCAAAGTCCGCGATCAAGGACGCGGGATTTCCCCCGATGGTCTTTCCAAGCTTTTTACCCGTTTTTACCGCGTAAAAACGCCTGAAACCGATTCGATCAAAGGCACAGGTCTTGGTCTCTACCTTTCAAAATTTTTTATCGAAGCGCACCAAGGTTCTATTTCTGTAAAAAGCGCCTTGGGATTGGGTACCGAATTCACTGTAAAACTTCCTCTAAAAATTGAATCAAAGGAGAAAATGTATGCGTAAACTTCTTGTTGTTGATGATGACTCTGATCTTAGAAAATCCTTATCCGAGGCACTAGAAGAAAACCTTTATCACGTGGACCAAGCGCGTGACGGGGAAGAAGCTGTGGGCAAAGTGCTTGCGGGGGATTACGACCTCGCGATTCTCGATGTCAACATGCCGCGAATGACAGGCATTCAAGCCCTGAAGGAAATCAAATCCCATGATCCTTCGATTATGGTGATCATTCTGACTGCATTTTCCAATATCCGGGACGCCATCGAAGCTACAAAACTTGGTGCCTTCAACTACCTCGAAAAGCCCATCAAAGCGGACCATTTGGTTGCAATGATTGATCAAGCGTTCCGCAGTCAAAATATGGTTAAGGCTCTTGCTTATGCCGCTCCCGTATTCAAGATGCCCAATGATACGGAGTTTGTCGGTCAAAGCAACGAGATGAAAAAAGTGTTCTCGGTGATCGACAAACTGGCACGCACCGAAACGGTAGTCCTGATCCGCGGAGAAAGTGGTACCGGAAAAGAGCTTGTGGCTCAGGCCTTGCATTGTAACGGCCCTCGCAAAGACCAACGTTTTGTTGCCGTGAACTGTTCCGCAATTCCAGAAACACTGATTGAAAGTGAGTTTTTTGGTCATGAAAAAGGCGCATTTACTGGTGCCGATTCACGCAAGATTGGCAAGTTTCAGTATTCCGAAGGTGGAACGCTGTTTTTAGACGAAATCGGAGAAATTCCCCCTTCAATGCAAGTCAAACTTCTGCGTGTGCTTCAAGAGAAAAAATTTACTCCGGTCGGCTCCAACCGTGAGATCGATGCTAATGTCCGTATTGTAGCCGCTACAAATCGGAACCTGGAAGCCATGGTTCGCGAGGGGTCATTCCGTGAGGATTTATTCTATCGCTTAAACGTCCTCCCTGTTCAGCTCCCACCGCTGCGTGAACGTAAAAACGACATCGAGGCCCTTTGTCGGTATTTCATTGATCGGTTCAATCAACGTTACCGAAAAAACATTACCGGCATCCGTCCCGACGCACTCCAAGCGCTCAAAGCCCATCCTTGGCCCGGCAACATCAGGGAACTTGAAAACGTGATTGAACATGCTTTCGTCTTAGAAAGCGAACACGAGATCCATGCTGAAAGCCTGCCGGAAAAAATCAAAGGCCAAGCGCTTCAGTCAGGACAAGAAGAATATGCTCGGGCCTCGATTGAAACGGGTACGATTTCTCTCGATGGAGATGATGACGGAGTAAGCTTTAAACTCAACGTCCAGAAGCTGGATTTCCAAGCGAGCAAAGAGGAATTCGAAAAACAGTTTCTCGTCAGCGCCCTCAAAACGTTCAAAGGAAAAATCAATCAAACAGCCTTGCATGCAAATATCCCTAAGAAAACGCTTTTACGTAAGCTAGAAAAATACGGCATCAGCGCCAAAGACTACGCCTAAAAAAAAATCCCCGTCTCCGAACCCGGAGACGGGGACTCCGTCTTTGCTTATAATCGTTTCACTGGGACCGTCTTGCGCGCCTCGGCAACAAACTGGTCAATCAGCGTCCGCTGGAGTTCGGCCCGTACTTTGGTCTCTACTTCGGGATACTCCGGCTGACGGCCCCTTTTAAAATCAACCACTTTGATAATGTGAAACCCAAATGGAGTTTTTACAGGGCCGAGGAGTTCGTTTGGCTTTCCAGAAAATGCAGCATCTGAAAATTTCGGATCAAAAAGATCTCGCGTAAAATAACCTAAATCTCCTCGGTTGTTTTTTGCCGAAGGGTCTTTAGATTCCTTCTCGGCTAAAGCCAAAAAATCAGCCCCGGGTTTCTGTAGCGCCGCAAGGAGCTCTTTTGCCTTAACTTCTGAGTCCACTAAAATGTGGTACGCGTGGACCTGATCCGTAGAGTATTTATGTTTATTCTTATTGTAATATTCCTTAAGGCGATCTTCTGTGATCTTTGTCTCTAGGTTTTTTTTCACGACC
>JAIXVT010000059.1 GCA_027482725.1 Pseudomonadota bacterium
ATTGGCCATTTAGCCTCCCAATTGAAAGATCTTGATGAGAAACAAACTCAAATTTTAAAAAAGCGCACACAACTCGGAGAAGACGCTATCTTGTGCCCAAGAACAGCGGCGCTTGTATCCCAGCTTTATAATTTGATTTCTTTTGCTCGCGCAAATCCAAGAATTCTTGAGGACATTGAAAAAAGAGAGGACAAAAAAGTCCAGATTCGCTCCATGAACGAGCTTTTGGCTATTGCCGGAATGTATAATTCTGGCAACGGAAATTTCAATTCGACTTGCGCAAGCGACACGACCTCTGCTTTTGACGAGGACTTTGATATTGAGGAATGCCAGAAAAAACTCGACAAAGAAGGTCTTCAAGAAACTTCCCGTTACATTTCTGGCATCAGACGTTGTATGACCCAAGGAAATTTTCTCGATGCCGCAATAGACAACAAACTCCCCTTTACGGATGATGAAGCCAAAAAAGAGAAATCTAAAAAACAATGTGAGGTCTTCAAATGCTAGTCATCGCGTTTATCCAATTGCTGCTCTCTTCGGGTAGCGCAAGCTCAGGGGATCCTAAAAAACTCTTGGAAACGATTCGAGAATCTCAGAAATTTTTATCCGAATGCAAAGTCACAAATAGTGATGAAAAAATAGCTTATTTCGGAAAGTACGACTCTTATGAAGGCGCCATAGCGGAGCTACTCCACAACACTAAAATCGATGAAAAATTTGACCGCGATGCCGTGGAAACCCTGAAAACGTATTTCTCGACCCTGCTTCCTAAAGAAATCATAAATCGGGACGCCTATTCGGTGTGCGGACTAAAGCTAAAAACATTTAGAGAGCAATTTGATATAAAAAGCACCCTAGGAGAATACAGGTTGTGCTTAGAGGATAGTTACAAAAAAGGAATTCCCGAATCAGCGACGTCTCAACTCTCTTGCTTTGAAAAAATTCTCAGCCTCTGAAGCCGGGCCAATACCAATAATCCCGGTACGGCAAAAACAGCGCAAAGGATAAAGTAGTGAGTCCATCCCGTTTGCTGAGCAATAAATCCGGTAGGCGTGGATAACAGGGTTCGGGGCAGAGCCACTAGGCTCGACAACAAAGCAAACTGAGTTGCTGTGAATTTTCGATTGGTTAAAGACCCCATAAATGAAGTAAATGCGGCGGTTCCCATACCGAAAGCTAGATTTTCCACCCCCACCGCAAAACCCAACTCGGTGAGGCTTTTTTCAACGGTGGAAAGACGCGCAAAAACAAGAATGGATACCGCCTGAAAAAATCCAAATAGCCACAATCCGCGCAAAATACCGATTCGTATTAAGAGCCCCCCTCCGACAATTCCACCGGCAATCGTCGCCAATACCCCCACCCCTTTGACTAGCCCCGCATATTCGGTTTTTGTGTATCCCTGATCCAAGACAAAGGGCGTCGTCATGGACGATGCCATGTTATCTCCCAATTTGTAGAGGACCATAAATGATAGCACCCACCATGCTCCGGGGCGTTTAAAGTATTCTTTGAAGGGCTCGATTACAGCATCACGAAAAGACCGGGGCGCATCCGATCCTGCCTGTTTGGATTCGGGAGCGATCAGGGTTGCGAGCATTCCGATTCCCATAAACCCGCCGGAAATCAAATAAACGGAGGACCACGGCAAATGGTCGGCTAAAAACAGGGCGAAAGCTCCGGCAATCAACATTCCCACGCGATACCCCGTAATAGCCAAAGAGGTGCCCAAACCCAAAGCCGCATCACTGAGGCTTTCTCTACGGTAAGCGTCGATAACAATGTCCTGAGACGCACTCAAAAATGCAATGACGACGGCAGCAAGGCCCACCCATTCATAATGGTCCGCTGGCGACAAAAATCCAAAGCACCCGATCGCTGCCATCAACGCTATTTGGGTCAAAATCATCCAACCCCGCCGACGCGTCAGCACGGGCAAGGGGTAACGATCCATGGTCGGAGACCATAAAAACTTCCAAGACCACGGCAGGCCAACCAGGGATAGCACTCCGATTTTTTCTAAAGAAACCCCTGAATCTTTCATCCACGCCTGTAATGTAGAACCAACTAACAAAAGCGGAATTCCGGACGAAATCCCAAGCAGGAAGTGGACGATGGCAAGTCGCAAATTCATGATGATTCTCGTTTCTTCTTTTTTCTCAGCGTCGCAAAAAAATCAGATAAAAGTTTCCCGCTGGGCAAGTGCTCATGATAACTGACCGAAAATCGGTGATTCAACCGGGGGTCTCCGTGAAAAGAAAATCCGAGACTCAAAGCTCCCCCCTTTGGGTCTTTACTTCCGTAGACGACATGCGCGATCCGAGCGGCTTGAACGGACGCCAAACACATCAAACACGGCTCAAGCGTGGTTAGTAAGATGCAATCCTGAAGCTTCCACGAACCTACTTTTTTTGATGCCAGTTTTATCGCATTGATTTCAGCGTGTCCGGTGGGATCATGATCCGTTTCACGGGTGTTTAGCCCTACGGCGATCACTTGTCCTCCGTGTAAAACCGCAGCTGCAACCGGAATTTCACCCGAATTCCAGGCATGCTGTCGGGCTTGTTCCACCAATTGCTCAAACAAAACTTCAAGGCGCTGGGGGTTTAACGTCTCGTCGTTGGGCATCCGCCCTTAACCATAAGCTAAAAAACTTGGCTAATCGACGGCTTTTCCATTTCATGGCAACAAACTGAATTCCCAGACCCTTGGGATGAGTCACACTACTCTTGGCCAACCACACGACGCGTCCGTGAAATTGGGCGGAGCGGTTTTTATGATCCAAAGCAACCCAAACCGGTGTGTCGAGCGGCAGCGTTTCAGGAGTTTTTAAAAAGCACCCCATGGGACTAATGTCTAAAATCTGAACCGATTTTTCAAACCTTTGTCCGGAGATTTCACCTCCGACCTTTGCCGCAATAGAGCGGGTGACATCAATGCCGCTTTCCCACCAGCGGATTCTTGGAAAAACATAAGGAACGCGGATTTCGACCCGAATGGCCTCGTAGACTAACGCCTGAAATAAAACAGCGAGCAAAAACGTAATGAGTTTCATTTCGGAATTGCTGTGTTGAACTAAAACCAATGCATTTAGATATAGGGTTAAAACTTGGGCGATCTGCAACGAATACCAAGCATTACGGTGCAGCCTC
>JAIXVT010000249.1 GCA_027482725.1 Pseudomonadota bacterium
CACGCCTCTGCAGACGATCATCATGCGATCCAAGTAACTCCAGAACGAAGGGTTTGAATGAATCACGATCGTTTCTCCAACATGCTCCCAAAAATCAACATTAAACCGATCTCCTGGTAAAAGCGGGTAATCTAATCCATTTTTCTGATGAGATATAACAGCACCCAAAAACCCTAGAGTCGCCGTGATTTCGCACCCACCGATACTTGTGCGAGTATAATCGAGAGCCGACCCATCGGATTCTTTAAAACGGAGCTCAACCCGTTGGTGAACTTCTATCGCCAGATTTTTTTCATCAGAAGAATATGACTCAGAAAAAGCTACGCCCTTTGCGGTGACGCCGCTTATCACCATAGCAAGCAAAACAATTCGAAAAAAAACTCCCATAAATTATTCCCTATAAAAATTTGATTCCGGCAAAAAATGAGGAATTGATCGCTGCTCGTAATACCCCGGTTGGTTCAGGTCCTGATAGCTCTCAATAAAAAAACGCGACTCAAGCCACGCCCTCACTGTGTTCATTTGCTCCAAGGACAAATCTTGGTCCGCTCCGATGTTCTTCGGGAACATTTTGAAAGTTTGGTAGATCATCGACTTTAAAACCAATTCAAAAAATCCAGGGAGTTCTTGATAAAGATCCCCCCTCCCCATAAGACCATAAAAAGATTCGGAGACTTTTATCCATTGCTCCCGTGATAACCATGCTTTTCCCTGGAGAACCTGGTTCACACGGAAGGGCTGACCTATCACTTTTCTAAATGCGCGACGAAACGTTTCTTCGCCCTTTTGGGAAAGATCCAGCAACACGACTTTTGGCGTCCAAACCACGCCATAAAACCCGTATTGAATCACCGCCGCTGTAAGATCAACACTTTGGTTTTCATCAAACAACTGGGATAACAACCTTCCTGGAGAAAGGGCTTGATCACATTTGAAACGAACGGCTAGCTCTTGCGGGAATAATGGAGCCGCGACCGTTGGGAACGGACCCCACCCAAGCAAGGCAATACCCGCTAAGCCGAGCTGACGCTTCGGATAAAGTTTTTTTAAAACAACCCAATTTCGCACCGGATTTAGTCTACAAAACTTGTCAGGACCAGTCAATTTAAACAAAATTTATTTAATGAAATATTGATCAAAAACCGCTAAGCTCAAGGCCGAATGGAATCACCACGATCAAGATCAACGGGACGCATTGAAGTTATTTGCGGTGGAATGTATAGTGGCAAAACCGAAGAGTTATTGCGACGGGTACGGCGCGCACAATACGCCAAAGTCCCCTTCCAACTTTTTAAGCCGGGACTCGATCAACGCTATTCCGCAGACCATGTGCAAAGTCATGATGCCAATAAGCTTCCCTCGATCAATGTGGGATCAGCGCTCGAGATTCTGGATCACTACGCCGCCAAAACACAGATTGTAGCAATCGATGAGGTGCAGTTCTTTAATGAACAAATCGTCACGGTGGCTCAAAAACTTGCCGACTACGGGGTCACTGTAATTTGCGCAGGGTTGGATTTAGATTTTTTAGGGAAACCTTTTGGCCCCATGCCCGACCTTTTGTGTGTTGCCGAATCTGTGACCAAACTGTCCGCCGTGTGTATGGTGTGTGGGGCAGCGGCATCACGCTCGCAGCGCTTAGTCTATGCAGAAACCCAAGTATGGGTTGGTGCAAAAGGTGCCTATGAAGCGCGTTGTCGTGCCTGCCACGAGCCCCGAGCCATTGAACAAACCCAAGATCTTTTTTTAGGAAACCCCTGATGATCCGCGATCAAAATAAACTCGATATCCCGTTCCAGCTTTCCTTGCAAAAACACCACTATGGTCCTCAAGTTAGACTTTTAGCAAATCCCTATTTGCATACGCTCCTCGCCCAACTTTGTAGCGAATCTACGCGACAACCTGCGATCACCAGTTGCGTTGAGCGGATCAGCCTGGGCTTACTGGAAGCCGTGATCAATGCGGAATTCCCCCGCAGATCCTCGGTGCTCCGTTCACGAATGATTCAGGCCCACCCCGTAGAAGGGGAAATTGAACAGCAAATTTTAGATCGGGATTGCAGAGTCGTGACCGTAAACTTGGCGCGGGCTGGAACAGTGCCATCTCAAGTCAGCTATCACGCGTTAAATCAATTCATGAATCCAGATCTCGTCCGCCAAGATCACATCAGCATCGCGCGACAAACCTCGGATCAGACCCAAGCGGTTACGGGAAGCGCCATTTCCGGTCACAAAATCGGTGGGACGATTGACGATGCGATTGTGCTGATCCCCGACCCAATGGGCGCCACCGGAAGCACTCTCATTGAAACCCTGGGGTTATACCGTACACACGGCCGGGCAAAAAAAATCATCGCCATCCACTACATTGTGACTCCCGAATACTTAAAGAAAGTAACTACACAAGCCCCTGAACTGACGGTCTATGCACTCCGTTTAGATCGGGGCCTATCGGCACCGCATATTTTATCCACAGAGCTGGGTCAACACTGGGATCAAGAAAAAGGATTGAACGACCAATCCTACATCGTTCCCGGCGGCGGCGGTTTTGGGGAGATCATGAACAACGCCTTCGTGTAAGATCGTGTTATGTCAGCATCAAACAACGCTCAAATTACCCCTTATATTTCCCGTGAACAAATTGCACTGCGTATTCAAGAGATGGCAAAAAAAATCAACGCCGATTACACCGGCCAAGAAATCGTTGCGCTTTGCACACTAAAGGGCTCGGTTCTATTTTTTGCCGATATCGTCCGTGAACTTAAAATCCCGTTGCGTTTTGAATTCTTAGGAACTTCAAGCTACGGCCACGGGACAACGTCATCAGGAGAAGTTAAAGTTACGCTGGACTTAAACTCTCCGATTTCAGACCAACACGTGATTGTTTTTGAAGACATCGTGGATAGTGGATTGACCCTGAGCTTTGTCTTGGACTATCTCCGCGCACGTAAACCGGCTAGCATAAAAACCGCGACCCTATTGTTTAAACCCACAGCACTTAAAAAACCAATCAAGCCAGATTATGTCGGATTTGAAATCCCTAATGATTTTGTAATCGGATACGGAATGGACTACGCGGAAAAATACCGAGAAATGCCGTACATCGGAGTCCTGAAACCATGAGTGCTCATAAGACCCACATCAACGCGACTTGCCCTGTGCGTGTAGACTTGGCGGGTGGCACGGTTGATATTTGGCCGATTTACTTGTTGCTTGAAGGCGCTCGAACGATTAATTACGGCATCAACTTGTTTGCCCAAACCGAAATTATCGCAGAAAGCTCCAATCAGCCACAAGTGACATTGGAATCCACGGATCAAGGCGCAAAAGTGCGGCTTTCATGGGAACAAGTTTTAGACCCCCAAGAACAAGGAAGTAAGGAACTCACGTTACTGTTACGTTTGCTCCGAAAATTTTCAGAAAAACACCCTAATCCCACGTCTTTGGATTTAACCCTACGCACTCGTGCCCTCAGTCCCGCAGGCGCAGGTTTGGGTGGGTCATCCGCGCTGAGCATTTCTATTATCGGTGCACTATCCCGCTGGGTACACCCCAACCAACCTTTAGACCTAGATACCGAAGGAGATGCCTTGATTGCGCTAACCCGCGATGTCGAAAGCCAAGTTTTGTTTGGGCCTGCGGGCTTACAAGACTATTATGGTGCTGCCTTTGGAGGATTGCAGGTTTTGCGCTGGGGATTGGGATCTAACGAGCGGGAAAGCTTGCCTGTGGCAACACTCCGAAAACTGGCTTCCCGCACCTTGCTGTTTTACTCGGGAAAATCGCGTAACTCTGGAATCAATAACTGGCAATTGTATAAAAACTTTATTGATCGTGATCCCGCAACCACGCAAAAATTTGAAGCAATTGTCCGCGCCACCGCCGAAGTGGAAATCGGACTTGCCGAGCAAAATTTTGATGCGGTAATCGAAGCAGTCACCGCCGAATGGTCGGCACGAAAAACGTTAGCATCAGGGATTTCGACCCCGGAAATGGAACACGCTTGGGGGGCCGTCCAAAAAATCACCAAGTCTGCGTTTAAGGTGTGCGGAGCGGGCGGGGGAGGATGTTTTTTTGTGCTCCTTCCTACGGATGATCCCATGATGAAGCCTAAAGTCATCCAAACCGTGACCAGCATTCCGGGAATTCAAAGTCTACCGTTTGAACCCGTCGCTCACGGGCTTGATGTGAAAGTGAAGTTTGAATGATCCGCCGGCGCTATTTGGGGCTAGATCTGTTGGGCGCCAAAAACGCCAAGACGACGCTTGCTGTGATTGAGTTTTTTCCTAAAGAGCGCAAATTGTTTTTACTTGATGTGCATTCAGGAATTGGCGGGTCGGATGACGACTCATCCGCTGATGCGGAGCTTATCGAAACCATTAAAGACCACTGCGAAGGACAGAGCGATGCGGTCCTTGGAGTGAACGCGGCTTTAACGCTCCCTCCTTGTGTAGAATGCACGCGCAAAACCTGTCCGCTCCCGGAATCCTGTACGGTTCCCGAAATTAAATGGATGCGTCAGTGGCAGGAAAAACATCACTTAAAAAATTTTACTCCCTACACTCAACGTCCGGTGGAACTGTGGTTAAAAACAGAAATCCTAAAGAAGGTTCCGGAAAAGCTCCGCTTTGATATTGATGAAACTTTGGGCGGAAACCGTGCCCCCCTTACGATGCGTATGCATTTTTTAAAGCGCCACCTTCATCAGCTCACCCTAGTTGAAGCACTTCCCAAAGTTTCGTTAGCCGTACTCTCGGAGCGATTGAAACTCTCGACACGCATGATGTCGCGCTATCGGCAACTGGAAGACGGAGCGTGGGCGCGCCAGGAAATTTTGGACCGTTTAGCGCAAACGTTTGATTTATTTATTTATGACCGAGACTTGAAAAAGCTGACGTTGAGCCTGAACGCCTTTGATGCCTTCATTACCGCTGTAACAGCGCTTTTATTTGATCAAGACGAAACCAAATCTGCACCCAAAGGGTTTCCGGTAAAATCCGGATGGGTGGCCATTCCGCAACTCCCAACAAAAAATCGCGACACCCCATGAACTTTTTTTTACGCCGGACGGTATCGGCACTCCTCACGATTTTTTTTACCATTACCGGAACATTTTTTTTGCTGCGCCTTTTACCTGGCGGCCCCTTTGACCAAGACCGAATGTGGCCTGCGGACGTCATCGAACACTTGAACGCAAAATATGCTCTTGATCAGTCCTTAATGATTCAATACTTACATGCCATGAAAGGCTATTTTCGGGGGGATTTTGGAGACAGCCTTCAAAGTCTGGATACCCCGGTCTCGGAAGTTTTGATGACCGCGCTAGGACCATCGCTCACCCTTGGAGGATTTGCATTTGGCGTTGCCTTTTTTTTGGGGGTGACCGCAGCTCTCATCCAAAATGTGACCGCACCAAATAAGACGCTTTTTTTTCGATTCATCCGCGCAGGTTTTGAAGTGGGTGCGTGGGCATCCCAAACGACCCCACCCTTTGTACTCGCAACACTAATGATTTTATTTTTCTCGGTGCGCTTGGGTTGGCTCCCTTCCGCACTCTGGGATCAACCCCTGTCTTGGGTATTGCCTGGCCTGGTTTTAGCGCTACGCCCGTTCGCCCTTATTTACCGATTGGTGGGCAATGCTCTCCACAGCGCATCAAAACAACATTATGTACGCACAGCTTTAGCAAAAGGCTGTTCGCCCCTGCGGGCGCTAGGGGTGCATGCGCTCCGCAATTCTTGGATCGCAGTAGTTTCTCAACTGGGTGCGGTTTTGGCCAATCTCCTTACGGGTAGCGCTGTGGTGGAATTGATTTTTCAAATCCCTGGACTAGGGCATTATTTTGTTTCGTCTGTTATCAATCGGGACTATCCCGTTACTTTGGGAGTTGTGCTTACCTACACGGTGATTTTGGTGACGTTCCAACTGATGACCGACATTATTTTAGGCGCGCTACAACCTTCACTGCGGGAGGACGAAAAGTGAACTTAAAATTCGTACAGTTTTCTGCGCTGCCGTTTGCCGCAAAACTTTCTGCATTGATTTTGATGACGCTTACGTTTGCC
>JAIXVT010000138.1 GCA_027482725.1 Pseudomonadota bacterium
AGAAAAGGGATCAGACCAACTCAGGACTTTTCTGTGATGGGCAAGTTGGGTCGAAGTTTTGTCGATCGTTTTCTTCTCCGGTTCCCAAATTGTTTCAACCTGTCCTTGGAGAACCACCTCGTCTTTTGAAAAAACTTTATAAGCAATTGGGCTTTTCGATTCAGGTAAATCCAACCGCAACGGGCGATCATCTGCGTCTCTGATCCTAAGTGTTTTTTCTACTACCGGATCCCCGTAAGGGTTATAAAACACAATCCTAACGGTTTCTTTGGAGAGGGGAAAATCAAAAAACTTTTTCCAAGGCGAAGCCGACTCAATACTTTTGAAATCAGGAGCAAAAAAAATCTCAAGCCCCACCTGTCCGAGACTTCTTATAAGCCCGAGACGCTTTGGGCCAATGATCTCTCCTGAGGAAAGCAGCCTAATCGGCATCCGAACATAGCTACGGGCACCTTCAAGGGCAAGACAAATAGGGTTTGTCCGGGCAGGGAAACCGACCGACAGCGTAGCGAGCAAAGAGAAAACGACAAAGGTGAATCGACCAGAACGGGCCGTCATTGAAGACGACGGTACATCATTATTTTTATATGAAAACAATTATTTTTAAATAAATTTAGTTAAATAAGTGGCGCCTTTTTGACTAAAGGCCATTAATTTAAAACCATTTGCTGCCGCACCGATACATTGCATGAGCAGTACCAAACTTTATCAGTGCCCAAGGAATACCATGGAAACCGAAAGACGCCGTATTGCCGACCGCAGAACAAAGCCCGTAGATTACCGCCGCAGAAAATTTGACCGGCGTTCTCGAACCTTTATCTATGACCGCGAAATCTATCTTTCCGACACCAACGCCTACGGGAACGTGTACTTTGCCAACTTTTTTCATTTTATCGGGGAAGCGCGAGAGGATTTGTTTCAATGGGTCTTGGGTCCAAATCTCCCTGAAGTCATGCAATCCGGAATAGTTATGGTAACGGTCAATACCCAAATGGAGTACAGAGAACCCATTTATCCATTTGATCTAGTACAAGTAAAAATTCGTGTCCCTAAAATGAGCCGCTTAAAATGTTATGTCGAATTTGAAATAGTGAACAAACGGAACAAGCGCGTTCACGCCATTGCCAAAATGCTGTTGGGCGCCGTTCTTAACAATAAACCCGTACCCCTCCCTAAACACTTTTACAATCCGATGAAAGAACAGTTTAAGGTGTGACTTCGCTATCATTTCTGCCACCCGCACTGACTTCATTATTGACCTTTTTTTTCATTTTTTATCTTTTTACGGATGAAAAAAGAAAAAAAGCGAATTATTTTTGGCCGCTA
Organism: Pseudomonadota bacterium; assembly: GCA_027482725.1. Taxonomy (GTDB): domain Bacteria; phylum Bdellovibrionota; class UBA1018; order UBA1018; family CAIMNF01; genus JAIXVT01. The sequence continues at coordinate 1,327 of JAIXVT010000138.1, forward strand.
ATTATTTTTTGTATAAATTCGTTTTGGTGGCATTTCTCGTGGATTTTTTTATTTCTAACCCACGATTCAGATACGGCGCTATTTATCTCAAAAGTCGGTCACATCGGAATACTTGGACTCCCTTTTACCTACCATCACTTTTTTGAATCCGTTGCAAAACGTGACCAAAAACTATTATCCGTAAATATCTCTATATATTTGTTCTTTTCGGTGAGTCTCTGGACAACCGACTGGGTAATATCAGGCGTCCAGCACCTCGACTGGGGTTATTACCCCGTTGCCGGGGTGCTCCATCCTGTATTCCTCGCATGTATCGTTGCGTCAGCGCTGTACGCATTTTTTCAAACACAACGCCTCATTCATCACACTAAAGATCGGGATCAAGTCACGGGACTAAAAATCTGCCAGACCGGTGCCGTAATCTATTCTCTGTGTTCAATTGATTTTGCGATTAACTACAAAATCACAGAGATTTATCCGTTTGGATTTATTTTTTCTCTATTCTTTATCATCTTTGTAGGCTACTCGATCACGTATTTCGACCTCTCGGCAACAGAGTCAGAACTGCAAAGCGCAAAGAAAAACCTAGAAGAGTCCGCGCGACTCAATCGTGCACTTGAAGAAGCTATTACAGAGCGCGATCATCTGAGGGATAATCTTGAGCTTGAAGTTTCCCGTAAAACTAAACAATTAGAGGATGCTCTCCAAAAAATCAAAAATACCCAAGGCATTCTGATTCAAAATGAAAAACTTGCAGCCCTTGGGACCATGGCCGCAGGGCTCGCCCACGAACTGAATAACTCCATGAACTATGCCTTTGTTGCAATAGACCCCCTTGAAGAAGTGATTGAAAATATATCCGATCCAGAAGAAAAAAATATCGCAAAACAACTTACGGCTTCAATCCGTAAAGGGATAAAATTTTCTGTGGATATCATCAAAAACTTAAAAACCTTTTCTTCCATGGAAAAGTCAGCGCGGGCAAATGTCAAAATTAAAGACCACATTGACAGCGTGCTCGCTATTTTAAAAAACAAACTCACTGAGAAAATTCACCTTCAAATTCAAGTGTCATCAGATCTTTTTGTGTCGACCAACCCCGCAGGTATTAATCAAATACTAATGAATCTAATCTCCAATGCAATTGATGCCTTGGATGGACACGGCAACATCGGGATACAAGCTCAAAAGTCAACAGATTCGTGGGAGCTGCTTATCCAGGACGATGGAAAAGGAATGGACGACATTACCCTTTCTAGAATTTTTGACCCCTTTTATACCACAAAAGAAGTGGGCAAAGGGACGGGACTCGGAATGTTTGTGGTTAATAACGAAGTCGCTCGTTTAGGCGGCAGACTGAGTATTGAAAGCAAAATTGGACAAGGCACAAGGATTCAAATTATTTTTAATTCAGAGGG
>JAIXVT010000095.1 GCA_027482725.1 Pseudomonadota bacterium
CCGCAACAACGGGCTTTCTGGCATCGATGCGATTGCACGCTCTAGCGTGGACTGCGCCACGTCCTCTTTGCCCTGAACACGGTAAATCTGGGTTTGGAACAACCGCGCATCTTCAAAAAGTTGCGATTCTTTTTTTACATTTTCAAAGGCAATCAACGCCTCTTGGTATCGTTTTTGTTCTCGATACACTGACCCTAAATAAAAATGTATTTTATCGGACTCCGGTACTTTTGTGGCAAGCCCTTTTAAAACTTTTTCGGCTTCGTCCCAGCGTTGTTGATGCACATGAATCAGACCGATTTTCAGTCCAACACTCAAATCCTCGGGATCAAGCAACGCAACCGTTTTTAAGGTGCTCAAGGCCTGGTCCATCTGCTGATGCTTGAGATAATCGTTTGCTAAAAATGTCCCAATCTTAGCGTCGGGATTGGCTTCAAAACTGCGCTCCAAGACCGTCTTTGCCGCCACCGATTTCCCCAAAGCGTCGTAAACGCCTGCCAAAGACAATGCCGCGGCAGAAAACCCGGGACGCAAAATCAGCGCTTTCGAATAGTGTTTCACCGCAGAATCAAACCTGTTTTGAGTCTCTGAAATTCTTCCCAACAAGTACAAAATGAGCGGAGATTCCGGGGTTCTCTTTAAAAATGCACTCCCGATCTGGTCCGCTTTTTTAAACGCAGATGTCTCCGAGTAAATTTGAATCAATAGTGCCGCAGATTCTTCGTGATCGGGCTCCATTTGGAGCGCCCTTAAAAAAGCCGTCTCAGCTTCTTTCCACTGATTCAACTGCAACGCAATGTTACCGATCAATGACCAGACCTCACGTTGCTTTGGGTCTAAGGCACGCGCCTTTTCGGCGTAGTCCATCGCAAGCGTAAACTGATTTTTTTTAGCGTATTCTTCTGCAAGCTTGGCAAAGATGAGAGGCGAAGAAGCGTCGTAGGTTAAAGCCAAGGTGTATTCTTCAATCGCTCGATCGGTGTCCCCGTAGCGAGCATGGGCTTCGGCCAAAGCAAAATGGGTTTCGGCCGAATCGGCGGGGCGCTGAGCCTCCCACAGCTGTTGGACCCGAGCACTTAAGTCCGACTGAGCTTCTGGATCTTGGACCTGAGGATCGGGCTCTACAAGCATAGGGGCACAGGCAGAAACCCCTCCCATGACAAGGGCAATCCCCCCGACTTTTAGAACTCTATTCCTGAATTTTTTTACCCATTCCAAAGACGTCACAACCGCCTATCGACCGGGCCCCTCAAAACCTGAAGATAAAATAAAAAAATTGACATCAATTAAAATTGTTGATAAAAGGTGTGCCATGAAAATCATCAAGCGCTATCAAAATCGTAAACTCTATGACACCGGCGATTCGGTCTATGTAACGCTTGATGAAATCGCAAAAATGATCAAAAACGGCCAAGAACTCAGGGTTGTCGATAACAAAACCAAAAATGACATCACTGCCGCCACCCTCACCCAGCTCTTGTATGAATCCGAACGTAAAGCCAAAGCTCAGCCGTCCGTTGAACTCCTTCGGGAAGTCATTCAGTCCAACGAAGGATCATTCTCAAGCTTTATTCAGGAACGAATAAAGTTAAACGACAACAATCAGTAGGGATTTTTTTGGCACATCGTCTTAGACTAGTCGAATGAACCGTGTCACTGCTTTGTTTCAAACACCTCTCCTCCTGTGGGTTTTTTGCCTATCCGTTGGCTTCACCCCTCAAGGAAGTCATTCGGCCCAAGACTCGAAATGGAGTTCAAAAAAGTCGCGCGCCAATACCATCACCCCCCGTCCCGCTGACGATGCTAAAGAAGAACCTGATACCGAAACCCGCGAAGTGTTTACGCGCAAAAAACAGGCCACAACATATACGGTCTCTCCGATGTCCCCCGGATCACACAATGCCTCTTTAAATATCGGACAAGTGTTTTTGGTCGGGACGCTATCGGATGACTTTGAAAACGCTTTGGGTACCGAAGCCAATTACACCTACGGCGTCAGTGATCTTTTTGGGTTTGAAGGAAACGTAGGGTACAGCTCCCACAATGGGTCTGTCTCGGGGGCGCAAAAGTTAAGCCTCTTCCACGCCAATGCGGGCATCCGTACCAATCTGGTTTATTTTGACCAGTTGGTGCCTTATCTAGCAGCGGGGCTTGGTTTTTACAACGTATCTATCCGGCGCGCATCGTATGAACTCGATGGACTCTTGTTTGGACTTCATGTTGGCGCTGGAACCGAGCTTTTTTTGAATGACCGATTCTTTTTTGGGGCAAGACTGATGTATCAAAATATGTTCTCAAGCTCTAAAGCCGATTCTTTAGGCACGAACCGCGAATTGGGAGGCGCTTTCATCTCCTTTCTCGTCAGAGCCGGATTGAGTTTCTAGTCATGTCGTACCGCTTTACCTCTTCTCACGACCAGTGGATCAAGTGTATTTCACGCCTGGGTACATTGCGTGCCGTAGCTCTGAATGCGTCCGAAATCTCCCAATCCCTTGCGGATCGCCACCACATGACCGATGACGGTCAAATCCGAGCCCTGGGTGAAGCCATCGTCGGAGGGCTGTTACTGGCAAGCGCCAGTAAATCTGGAGAAAAAATCAATCTCAACATTCAAGCCAACGGCTGGGCAAAACAAACCTTTATCGATGTGAATTCATCAGGTGAAGTTCGGGGTTATGTCACCGCACCGGAAGACATCGGTCCAATTGTAGGCGAAAATCTCGGCCCCTGGGGAGACGGGCTCTTGTCCGTGTTACGTACCAAATTCGATAAGGCCCAACCCTATATCGGCACCGTACCGTTGATTACGGGACATCTGGCCAAAGACCTTACGTTTTACTGGCATCAAAGCGAACAAGTGAATTCTGCTGTGGGAATACATGTTCGGGTAGACGCGGGGCAAATACAGGCCGCCGACGGTTTTTTAATTCAGGCGATGCCGGGAGCTTCGGATGACGACTTAATTGCCATCGAGCGCCACTTGACGGCTTATTCCAATCTCAAACGCGATGACTTGAGCCGGACTTCTCCTCGGCACCGGATTTCTTTTTTACTTGATCAAGAATTCACCCTGCTCGAAGAATCCCCGCTCAGCGTCTATTGCCCCTGCTCCCATGATCGCGTCTCCAGATCCTTGAGCTTGATTGGCACGGGCGAACTCACTGAAATCGTAAACGACGCTCAACCGATTGAGATTAAGTGCGATTTTTGCTCGGAAAATTACGTGTTTTCCATCGATCAAATCAAAGCATTGATTAAGACCTGATTTCCTGTTTTCAAGCCTCGGTGTATCCTAAGGACATGAAAAAATTTCTTCCTTGGATTGTTGCGGGTTTATTTTTGGTAATTCTCTTGTTCGGGTCAATCAGCATCAACAATACGTTGGTGGATTTAGACGAAAGGGTGGACGCAGCTTGGTCACAGGTCGAAAACGTTTCCCAGCGCCGATTCGACCTGATCCCTAATCTTGTCGAAACAGTGAAAGGTTACGCCAAGCATGAACGCGAACTGCTCGAGAGCGTCACGCAAGCCCGAGCCAGCATCGGCCAAGTCAAAGTCAACAATCCGGGTGATATAAAAAAGTGGGACGAATCACAAGCGGGTCTGACACAA
>JAIXVT010000298.1 GCA_027482725.1 Pseudomonadota bacterium
AATCACCCCATAAATTTGATTGAAAGCAGAGGCTCTAGGAAACTAAAAACATGACGCCTAAAACAGAGAAGTTCTTCATTTTCACTTGGAAAGAACTTACGGTGTTTTCTCTCTTGTCCATTGTTTCCGCAGGGTTTTTCTTTACCCTGGGTCTCCATTACGGGAAAAAAATTAATGCCCAAGGGATTGCCGTCGAACAGGATCACCACGTCCAACCCGCAGAAGAAGATCTCCCCCCCAAAGAAGTGTTGGAGCAAGCGTCTCAAAATGCACTCGTAGCCACCGAAAAAGCGATCGAAAAAGCGACGAAAGAAGCAATCTTGGACCACAAGGTCAAAGTCGATTCTCCGAAGCAGGTGGATCTTCCGGCAGAAAAACCAAAGGAAAAACCCAAGCCGATAACCACGGCACCTGTGCATTCGCACGGAGGGTTTGCTCTACAGCTGGGGTCTTTTCCCACTCAAGCCGAAGCCAACACTAAGCAAAAACAATTCGCAAAAAGTTCAGTTAAAACTGAAATCGCCACGGCCAAAGTTCACGGTCAAATCCGCTACCGCATTGTGATTGCGGGGTTTGCCAACAAGCAAGACGCCATCGAGCAAGCAAAGTCGTTGAGACAAAAAAAGAAGATCGATAGCTTTGTTGTGATCAAACTTTAAGTCATTCTAAAGCGTATGAAACGCGCAGGACTTTTGTTTGTGGGAGACGAGTTGCTCATCGGTCAGGTTTTAAACTCCAATGCTCAATGGGCAAGTCAAGAACTCGCCAAGATTGGCATTACGGTCGTGAATCATCTCACGGTATCGGATGATGCCCAGTCTATTAGCGACGGATTGGATTACCTTGCGGCTCGTACCGATGTCGTGCTGATTGGTGGGGGTCTTGGGCCGACGCATGATGATCTGACATTGGAAGTGCTGGCAAAAAAAATGGATATGCCTCTAGAGTTCGATGCCGATTGGATGGGCAAAGTGGAGCAATTTTTTGCCCATCGCAAACGCCAGATGCCCGCAAACAATCGCAAACAAGCTCTTCTCCTGAAAAACGCTCATCGAATTGATAACGATTGTGGGACTGCCGCAGGTCAAGATTTCACCGTGGGCCGGGTGCGCTATTTTGTATTCCCCGGTGTTCCCTCTGAAATGAAAAGCATGATGACCCGCTATATTCTTCCCAAACTCAGGGAGGGTTCGACTCAGCGAATTTTTCAAACGACATTGATTACTACAGGGCTTGGTGAAAGCGCTCTTGCGCAAAAAATTGATGGATTTGTACAAAAGATCAAATCGATTCCGCAGTCTAAACTTGCTTTTCTACCTGCTGCCACCCAAGTCAGACTCCGTCTACAATGGACAGGCACCGATCAGGACTCTGAGAATTTTGCACAATTGGTGCGCGAGCTGGAATTGGCTTGTGGAGTGGACCTGGTTTGCACTGAACCCGAAACTTTAGAATCAGTCTTGATCCAGCAATTACGTAGCCAAGGCGCATCCGTTGCTGTTGCAGAAAGTTGTACGGGAGGGCTGATCGGTCATCGGCTGACCCAGGTTTCCGGGAGTAGTGATGTGTTTTTAGGCGGAGAAATTGTTTACAGTACCGAGAGTAAAATCCGTAAGCTTGGTCTTAGCCGTGATTTTATAGCGGAAAATGATGTGGTCAGTGAAGCTGTAGCCACAAGGCTGGCCGATGCTGTGCAGGCCAGATGGGGTGCTACCTACGGTATTGGCATCACGGGCGCTCTTGGTCCCACTGCGGGCGATTCGTCAAAAGAGGTGGGCACCGTTTGTTTTGCCGTAAGTAGTGTCGATGGGGTGTACGCCAAAACTTTGCACTTGGGCACAGACCGCGCACTGTCAAAGGATAGGGCATCGACCGCGGCATTGGATCTCTTGCGTCGTTGCTCTATCCTGAAACCATGAGCAAGGTGGTCCTTCTCCCCCAGGGGCAACATTTGTTTTCGGAGGGTGATGAGTCTAAATCCGTTTATCTGATTAAGCGCGGTGTACTTAGGATCTATAAAACTCGCCAAGGATCTCAGGTTGATATCGAAACATTAAAAGGCGGCCAAATCGTGGGCGAATTGGCCCTTTTTGCCAATCAACCTCGGTCTGCATCGGCGCAAGCCCTGTCGGAATGTGAGCTCATTGAAGTTCCCCAAAATTTAATTGAATCGACGCTGGATGAGAATCCCGAATGGTTTCAGATTTTGGTTCGTACCATGGCCTCAAGGATACGAATGTCGTCCAATAAAATACGGCTATTAGAAAAGCCTACGACAGAGTCGTCTACCGATGCTTTTGGAAATACCCAAAGCGGTTATCGATTTGTGAGCATCCAGGATCTTTTAAAATACGTTACTGCAAAAATTTGCGGTGATCTGTTGTATGAGAAGGTGGGTCCCTTGTTGGGCTTAAGCGAGGCTAAGAGTGTGGCGTTCCACGAAGCCTTTCGTAGATTGCCTTCGGATGTGGTCGCGCGTCCCTTTCTAGAGAAATTTGTAATTTTTTTATCCGATGAATCTAAAAAAAGTTCGGCCGATCACCGGTTATTGTCCACACGAGGTGTGTTGTGTGCCCACTTTATCGCTCAAAATTTAGCGGAATCTGCGGGGTCGGAAATTCCGATGCGTTTTAATTTAGGTTCACTATTTCAAAGCTCCGGTAAAGCATTTGCGATACCCCCGTTGAATCTTGCGGAATTTCAAGAGCTTGTGGATAAAAGATGGATTTCTCCGCTCGAAGAAATTTCTGTCGCAGAAATTTACACTCAAATTAATCCTGTGGAGATCCATTTTATCAGCCGTGTTCACAAAATCATTGCAGAGTTTGATCGGATCAATGAATCCATTCAGCGTAAAACCTAAAAACACGCGTCCCAAGCCTGGTGTTCTCGCTTCTGTGCAAATACGGTTAAGCTAAAGGTCCGCGATTTTCAATGTAGCCTTCTGCTATCGCATATCGAGTCAAGCCTGCGGTGTCGTGAATCGACAACTTTTTCATCAGATTTTGCCTATGTTTTTCTACCGTCTTAATACTGATCTCCAAACTATAAGCAATTTGCTTATTCGCCATTCCCTCGGCGATGGCCTGTAGTATCTGCGCCTCTCGGACGCTCAGTTTCTTAGTTCGTCCACGGTGTTCGCCGCGGAGTTTAGATGGGGTGTCGGATAGTCGTTTTACTTTTTCCAGAATTGTCGGGCAAAAATATGACTTTCCAAGCGCGATCCTGTGAATAGCATCGATGAGAAAATGCGGAGAACACTGTTTGACCAGATACCCCGATAAATGCAGGTCCATCACCCTTTCGACATAACCGTCGTCGGCATAGGCCGATAAAATGAGAATTTTCGCAATAGGATTAGACTTGCGGATGATCTTTGCAGCTTCAATTCCATTAAGCCTGGGGAGGGCGATATCCAGTATTGTGATATCGGGCCTGAGCGCTTCATAAAGGCTTATGGCCTGATAGCCGTTGTCTCCTTCCCCGATCACTTCAATGTCCGGCTCAAGTTCGAGTAGAGAACGTAGACCTTTGCGTACTAAAATATGGTCTTCAATTAAAACAACTTTTAGTTTTTGAAGTATCATTTTTTTTGAATTAAACCTTCCATGTGGATTTTTGCCTGAATCAATGTTCCGTGCTCGGGTGAGGAAGAGATTCTCATGCTTCCTCCCAGCATATTCACTCTTTCGCGCATCCCAATAAGGCCCAAGCGTTCTGGACTCCGCTGTTGCTCTTGTTTTTTAACATTGAATGAAACGCCGTTATCTTGAATGGACAACGATACGATACTGTTTTTGGCACTCACGGAAACAGATACCTTTGTGGCATGTGCATGCTTCGTAATGTTGTTTAGGGCCTCTTGTAAAACCCGGAACAGGACAATTCGTGTGACCTCTGTGGGTTCCTTAAATCGGTTCGACCGCACAATAACCGGAATTTGTGTTTGTTTGGTAAATGCTTTGGCATGTGCTCTCAGGGCGGCAAGCAAGCCTAAACCATCTAAGGCAATGGGCCGCAATTCTCTTGCGAATCGATGGACCAAATCAACCGATTTTTCGACTAAATTTTGGGTATTTTTGATCTTATTCTGAATGAGTTCTGAGCCTTTGGCCGCTTCCTTGCCTAAAACCGCCAGCTCAAGATTGATTGCCGTCAGCATTTGTGCAATTTCATCATGTAGTTCGTGGCTGAGTTGTTTCCTATCGAACTCGTTTTGTTTGAACAGGTAGCGATAGGCAATTTTTGATTTAGTCCGCTCTAATTCGAAGGATTGGATAAGGGCGCGTTGACTGCGCTGTAGAGAGATCACTTTCTTTTGGGCTAAATCCAATTTTCGTTTAAGATTCACCTCATTTTTGGTTGATGTTTTTTGCTTTTCCATGAATAAAAAATTCTTTCCAGACTCATGAACCTTAAGGGATAAACAGGCCTACAACAATGGGGTTTAAACCTTAATACAAAAAAACCGTGGTCAGCAAAACTTGGTGTGCGTAGTAGTGCTGACCACGGTCTATAAGAGGCTCACGCTGTTATGGCGCTTATGCCTCTTGATCGAGTCTTCGCCCTAATGTTGGGGCTTGTTCTCGGATCTCGGACTATGCTGTTTTCCCGGACTAACCAGTCGGGAAATCATCAATCCGGCGGTTAATGCCATTGCAACGGCAATTACTGGGTTCTCTTTAATGAGATTGAATGTGCGCGATGCAAATTTACTCACTTTCTCGCCGGACTTCATGGATTCTTCAATTTCGTTTTCAGCGAAACTTCCCATCGCTTTCACTTTTGGAATAAATTCGTTGGCAACGCCATTGATCTTGTGGTTGAGGTTTTGGTTAAGTTCTTGGTTCATATGTTTTTCCTTTTTTATCTTGTTGTTTTTTTCCTTCGATTGAATCTATTAAAAGACTCATCTCATCCCATATGGATTGAGCATCCTCTTTCATAGATTCAAACCCTTTTTCTCCTGCTTTTCGCATCTCGCCGATTTTCTCTTTCAGCTCAGATTCTTTTATTTTAAAAGCTTCAAGCTGATCGTTTAAATCGGATTTGATGTCTTCAGCCTCTTTATAGAGGGACTCCCGAATGTCCTTCACTCGAGATGTCCAGCTCTTGAGACTAGATGTGAACTTCCCTAAAAAATCGTCTAGTGCAGATTCTTTGGGACTACTGTTTATCCAGGTCATTTGTCCGTACATAGGGATCATGGGGTTACTCCTTTTGCTTTACTATAGAAACAACGACGGCCACTGACGGCTTCCCGCTGTCCCTGAATACCCGAAACTCTTCTTGAGACATCGGTGCATCCGCCCCCCGTTGGATTTCGCTCTTCAGTAGCGCATCGTCTGACTCAAACATCCTTCCCAGCCATGTAGAGCGTTCCGCCATGTTATGGAGCACGACATCTGCTGATTTTTTGGGTCTTTGGATGAATTCCCGAATCGTATCCCCCCGGCGTCCCGCTAAATTGCGGTCGGCCGCAGAGAGTTCGCTTTTTCCAAGGGAAATCGGGTTATCAGACCAGGATGCGATCTGAAGCTCATCGACATTCATTCCCTTTAGCTTTCGGTCGAGAAAATATTTGAGACGTTCTTTCTCGTCAGATCTGAGATTAGAACTACCTTCATCAAATCGTACAATGAGCGTTGGTCCCACTTGTAGGCGTTCCTGTTTAGCTGCTTGCGCGATGCTAAAAGGGATCATCCCGACAAATACAAAAACAAAGAGTGTTCTGCTTTTTTTTTCGATACTAGGATTGAGGTAATTCATTTTTTGTACTTCCTAAATTCCCGTAGTTTTTCAAAAATAGAGCACTTTCGGTTTGGGCTTTATCTTCAGAGAATGACAAAGATCGCTTGAGTTGAGCGGCCAAGGATTGAGTGTTTCCTTTGAGCGTGTCGATTTCTGCGTCTTTTAGGCTGGGCCACTTCGCTTTTAGGTCAGCGCGAAATTTTTTCCAATTTTGCTCTGAATTTGTCGAATTGGCTTCGGCAGAGGTTCCATTTTTAGTGTTATTCGATTCCATTTTCTATTTCTCCTCATTTCCCTCGGGAGATTTCCCGAGAGACGACGGTTAGGTCTGTAATACGTTTTATTTTTAAAAGTGTGTGAGGTCGATCCGGTATTAACCCCTCGGGGGTTTACCGTATCGTATCGATCTGAAGGCTTAGCTACTCTTGGCCTCATAGAAGACTAATGAATTGAAAGAGGAATTTATGTTAAGAGCAGCAATTATTTTATTTTTAATCGGTATTCTGGCATTCTTTTTGGGCGCTAACAATTTAGCGGGAATTACATTTGATTTAGGGAGGATCGTTTTGTTTGTTTTTC
>JAIXVT010000048.1 GCA_027482725.1 Pseudomonadota bacterium
CCCCAGCGGTAGGTAAAGGTAGAGGTAGAGGCAGACCTTCAAAAGCGGAAATAGCTGCATCGCGACCCGAGTTTGTTAAGGAATTCGCAGCAGAAATTTCAGAATTTAAAAAAAAGGCTGGAATATCAGGCCAGAGCCGACCCGCTGCCGCCGATGTGGCGAGTCTCCTAGAAGGTTTAGGGCCTAGCACAATTACATCATTTAAACCAGCACCCCCATCCACTCCAGTTCCCGTAGTAAGAACTATAAAAGTCCCGAAGAAGAAACCAGTCAGCACTTTAGGCGCACCCGACATGGCGACGCAGATTACGATGATGACCGGAGGCGGAGCAGCCGCCGCACCCCCGCAATCGCAAGGCCAAAATATCGCCGACCTTTTAGGAGCAAAAAAGAAATAAAAAAGATGTTTAGGTAATATATACGATACGAAGCGTAGCGAAGTAGCGATGTTCTGCGAGACCGAGAGAGAGACAGCCCTTTATGACCTACTAACCGAGAGATTCCCCAATAAGCACCCACAACTCCTCCAACTTATCGCGTGGTGTGGAATCAATCGTCCCGAGAGATTACAGGAGTTAATGGACAAGCACCGGAACGATGGTGAAAACGACCTGATAGATTTAGAGACATTTGATATTAAGGCGTTATGTCCCACTCCGATCGCTATTGAGGAGTAGTTATTTTCTAGGCTTATAGTATAACACGACAAAAATGAAAGGAGTAGGTGCTATGAAACCCGCCAACCACGGAGTGGGTAAGATGAAACCCGCCAATTATGGCGTCGGCAAGATGCGCGGCGATGACGCCGAAGGCGATAAGAAGAAGAGTATGGCCGCCGCCGCCGATTTAGCAAAATTGTTTGAAAAGAAGAAGTGACGCGTCCTCGCGGAACGTCGCTGATTTAGAAAAATATAATCTAGTTTGATGATATTTTTTTTCCTCGTATATTGTATAACACGAAAACCCCAAATGTCCATGGATTCTATCCCGAAGGCTTTACAGTATGGAACTGTAGCCAACTCTCAAGCCCGCGTCGTTCGCCAGAAGATCCAACCCCTCGGTGTTTCTTCTGGAACTAGTGGAACTACTGTGCGATTCCTCCTCCCCCAGAAGTCCATTATTGATATGCGATCTTTGTCTTTTCACTATGATTACCGCATTACCGGTTTGACCGTCGGCGCTGCCAACTTTACCAACGCCCAGTTCCCCCCTACATACCAGCACTGGAACTCTGTTAAGTTGTTTGTGTCTGGTGCTTCCGCCGCTGGTTCGCAGTGCAATCACTACGATATGGTTCACCACGCTATGCTTAAGGCATCCGCTGGTGAGGATTACTGCGTCTCCCGCCTCAACAACGCCTATGACAGCATCATCCAGTCACCCGCCGCCGAGAACCCTGGTGCTACTAGCAAGTTCTTCCGTGCCACCTTTGACGACCTTCTTCTCTTTAGAAGCAAGAACTATTGCTACGATTCCAGCATGTTCGGCAACCTGGAAATTGAGTTGACCTTCAATAACAAGAATATCCTGAAAGTCGCCGCAGCCGGAACAAAAGGTCAAGGAGCAGACGCAGCGGCCACCACGGCTGCCCTCAACCAGTCATACTCCGAGGTCAATCACGAGTTCTCAAACATCGTTCTCGCTGTGGACACCGTCGTCAGCATCTCTCCCCTGTATGTTTCTCTCCTCTCCGAACGCCTCCAGGTGTCTCAACCAATCCGTATGCCCTTCAGCGAAATCCGCACGGTTCTCGCCAGCAACACCGGTTCTAACAGGATTACTCTTCAGTCTTCCTGCGTGGATGCTGTCCTGGTGTGCTTCACCAACCAAGACCCCAACTCTGGTGCCGCTGTCGCTGATGTCCGCCCCGTTTCAAACGTCGCCCGCTACAGGTTTAACGTGACCGATGCCGAGCAGATGGGCTTTCAACTTACCATCGGCAGCGAGGTCTTCCCTCGTCAGGCCATCTCTCGTCTTCACGAGTTGTTGGATATTACCACGAACTCCATCTACGGCAATGATGCCCGCAGCACTAACCTCCTCTACCACGGCACTTCCGCCGCCGCTGGTGCGCAGACCTACCTGCTCGCCAACGCCGCTGATGCCAACGCGATCTCCCTTACTAAGTTCGCGATCGGAACTGAGGGTTGGGATACGGGCATCCTCGCCGGTCTCCAGACCAACGGAATCGCCACCGACTGCGTGGTGTCCTCCAACGCTGCCAACGCTGCCCGTCTGCTTATCGCGTCGCTTCAGACCAGTCAGGTTGTTTTTGACCCCGCAACTTCGGCGGTTTCAATTGAGGCTTAATTTATTTAGCATACAATAATTTATTATATCGTCGTAATATATACGATATAATGCCCTTACCCGCCAACTATCGGTTCTCTTCTTTCGTATTGAAAGGAGAGCAATCCAAACCCAAATTCGCATACGAGAGTCGTGCTGACGCTTATGGTGCCGAAGGATGGGACGCGAACGCCTACCTGAATGTCAAACGTGATTATGCTCTCGGCAATAAAACCTTTACCCAAGCAGAAGCATATGGTAATCTGATGGAGCGGACGAAGATGGCCGCCCGGTCATTTAATTATTCTCGTGCCGATAAACTGAAACCGTACGAGGGTGTCATTCTGGATCTACATGACGAGAGCAGCACGATTGAAAAACTGGACAAGATGTATGATGTTCAGGACGGGTATCGTGTTTAAAACTCCTCCGCCTTCGGCGTCGTCGTGGGGCCGACCTCCCAAACCGGACACGAGGTCACGTGACCGGTCACGTGCTGACTGACGAGACTGGAAAATGAAAAAACCGTCCCGAACCCCTCAAAATGAGACCATAATCAGTCAGCGAACCTGAATTACCCCTAATATATACCGAATAAGGCATTAATATAGGCAGATTAAAGCACTTAAACGGTATTAAAAATATTTTTAATACCGAAATACCCCATTAATCAGGGTAAATCAATACCGTTTATGGTATATTAGGTCATAATCAATCACCCAGTCTGATTATGGTCTCATTTTGAGGGGTTCGGGGGTGGTTTTTGATTTTATGGTCTCGTCAGTCGCCACGTGACCGGTCACGTGACCTCGTGTCCGGTTTGGGAGGTCGGCGCCA
>JAIXVT010000228.1 GCA_027482725.1 Pseudomonadota bacterium
CGAAGATCGGTCGGTTTTCATGAATGCAGTAATAATCGCGCGTTGGTAACCGTAATCGACATAACTGTCAAAGTCTCCCGGTTCCCCCGAATTGGAGTAGAGCAACAGGTACTGCGCCACAAGATCTTGGCTTTCCGGAATCGCATGGAATTCGGGCTTGTCCGAGTTCATGGATTGGTTCATTTTTTTGATAAAATCCACAATAGACACCGTTTTTCCGACTTCCACTTCCTTTGCTAAAAACTGCTGCATGGACTCCATGGCGCGGAGCACATCGGGACGCTTGATCGCGTCTTCGGAAGCACCCTCAACGTAAAGATAAAACGGATTTGTACCTGCCATCTTAGCGGATAGGGCATCGTCATCCAAACGCTGTTGAATTTTCCCGTAAAAATACCCTTTTTGTGAATTGTCTATTTTGAGCCAATATCCACCGATTGAAAACAAGGCCACTAAAACCCCGACAGTGACATAGACTTTCTTGCGTTCAAAAAATGACCACTTAAAAAAAGTATTGGTCAAACGATCCCAAAAACTTACTTCCCCTTCCCGCATGACTTCACGATCTCCGGGTGCAGGCAAAATAGACCGTAATGCGGGAATAAACGTGAGCTCCAGAATAAGGGCACTGATGACACCGGCCCCGGTAAAGATCCCAAAAGTTCGGATCGATTTGATTTCAAAAATCATCAAGGAAAAAAAGCCCAAGGCCGCAACGGTACACGCAACAAACATCACCGGGCCCACTTTGCTCAGTGACTCCAAAACTGCGCGCTGATTGAGGGATTTTCTATCGGCGTTAGGATCGGATTTCCTAAGAGCCGCATATTCCTCGTAGTAGCGTTTTAGAATTTGTACGGCATGACCTGCCGCTATGGCTAAAATCAGAATGGGCGTGGACGAATTGAACACATCAAAGGGTTCGCGCATGAGGCCCAAAAAACCCATCGACCAAACCACGGCTAAAAGTGCAGTAACCAGCGGCAGCACCAGTGCCTGCACCGTGCGGAACGCTTCGTAGTGAATGAGACCAATAATCAAGAGCGCGATTGGGAACAAAAACCCCATCCGTGCAGAAAACTTTTCCAAAAGCGCAAGAAAGATAGGCAAACCCGAAACTTCGATATCCGTTTGATCATCGCGTTCGGGCGCTACGGCCGATTCGACTTGCGTGCGAATAGCTTGAAACCCTCCCTCTACTTTTTTGAATTCCGCAACAATTTGCGTAGTACGCCGATCTTTAGACACCAATAGATTTTCATATACCGGGTTACGGTCCACTCCGGCACGGAGAATATCCATTTGCTCTGTCGATTCGGGGACTTTGTCCATCAGGGGCTTTACACTCATGCCCTCGGCGTTACCTTCGATGTTTTTGGCTTTGCGCGCCGAGAGACTGATCAGGTTACTTTTGACCACACCTTCCGAGTTATTCAAACGCTCGGTAATACGCATGACTTTTTCTAGGACGGGTTTTTGATAAATATCGCCACTTTTTGGGGTAATCCCAATTACGGCGGTAAATTTATTCCCGAACGTTTTTTCGATCAAATTGCCGACCTGAATGTAGGGGTGCGTTTGCGGGAGCGTGGCATCGGGATCGATAACGACTTGCAACGACTTGAGTTGTGCCATGAGGCCGACCGTGGCAAGCGCCGTGAGCGCAACAACAGCCCAACGGTATGCAATCATTTTTTCAATCCAAGTACGCATAGAAGATCCTTCAGTTTTTGTTATGATTAAGACTGGGGTTTATTTGTATACAGTGTTAACATTCCAAGTAATCAGTGTAAACATAGAATTTGGGTTTTAAAAAAAATTAAATGAAAAAACCACGGACCCGCAAAAAAACCGAATCCTACCATCACGGAGATTTACGATCTGCGTTGATTACGGCAGCGTTGCGGGTTCTAAAAACACGCACTCCATCCGAACTTTCTTTGCGTGAGCTGGCAAAACAAGCGGGCGTCAGTCAAGCCGCACCCTACCGACATTTCAAAGACAAAGAGGCCCTCATTGCGGCCATTTTAGAACAGGCTTTTACGATCAAACGCGAGTATATGGAGCGTGCAATGAACGATGCCCAGGGGGATGCTCACAAAATTTTTATCGGCTGCGGTCTTGCCTATTTCAGGTTTGGACTAGATTACCCCCAGCACTTTAATTTGATGTTTAGCGACCATTGCAGACCAGACGGGAACTATCCGGACTTGCTTCGCGCAGCGGTTTCGAACTATGAGACCGTGGTCAAGATGGTCAAAATCTCTCAAGATGCCGGAATCATCGGCGCCGGTGACCCGTTCCACCATGCGTTGCATTGTTGGGCTTTAGTGAACGGTTTTACCGTGCTGTACACGCACGGGAAATTGCTCTGGTTGGGCATTGATCAAGATAATGCCGAAAAAGCACTGATCGGCTTGATCGAGCAATACCGTAAAGGGTCTTCGGCCCCACTGGATCCCAAAGCCATGGGGTTTGAATTGTTTAACACCGATGAATCCCGGTTTTTTTTTTTTTTTTTTAAAAATGGCACGGGACAGGGTTAGGCGGATTTTAACGATAAAACTTCAGCCGCAGTTTTTTTATCCACCATCTCTCCTGTGGCATATCTATGGAGCAAGCTCCCAATAAAAGTTTGATACGGAATCCCCAGTCTCAATGCCTCGGTTTTGATTGTCGCCAAAACACTTCCGTCTAAGCGAATACTAATCGGGACCTTAGCGGCCTCGGTCTCAACTTTTACCTTTCCTGGGCGCCGTTTTAACTTATTCAGATCATATTCTTTCTTCATATTGTTTTTGCTCCTTTGCGGTGGCCTTCCGCGCACTTATGATGCGAACAACCTGTGGATTTTCACGCTCACAAAACACCACAAGCAACAGTCGCGAAGCCGTAGAAAAACCAATTCTCAAAAAACGATCCTCACTGCTGCTATGTTCAAAATCGTAAAATTCTATTGCCCCACCATCCGCCCAGACGGTTTGAGCTTCTTCAAACCAAACCGAATGCTTTTTGAAATTAAGCTCGTTTTTGATTGAATCCCATTCAAATTCCATCTTAATTATAAGTGTATTCTATTGTAGATACAAAATCAAGGAGTCTTTTATTACCGAAAAAAAGACTAGTGTTGGATATTATAACCGCTCGCTCTAGTCCCCATCCCGATGGACAATCGTCACCCCGAGATCCTCGGCCACCCGACTGAGGCAATCTTTAATGGGTTCATTCGCATGAATGACTTCAATACGGTTACCTTGCTGAGATACGACCGCATGCCATGCCTTGTGCGGTGCACGCCCGCCGTCTAGTTATTCAAATATTTTCCTAAAGTACCCCACTCGCTTTTGAATTTCTTGCTGCAAAATTTGACCCGTCTTTACGCCGGAGAAACGCTCAGTAAATCCCTCAAGCAGAGGGGAATAATGCTTTTCGATCTCTAGCAAAAGCTTAGTGGCTATCTTAGGAATGATGTCGTCCCTTAATTCGACCTGACCTGAAAGCTTATCAAAATGTCTTTTATTTAGTTTGAACCAGAAACTTTGGACACCAATCTTAAACGCAAAATTTTTTCCAATATCCTTATAAATAGAGGTAGACAAGAGATCATAAAACGGCGCAAGCCGGATACCGTCTTTACTCTGCAAAAAGGCTAGGTTTTTTGAATGAGAGTCATTGTTGCCAATGATGAGATTAAAAACCAGCCACTTTAATAATTGATTAAGGTCTGGAATCGGCGCTGAACTATGCGCCTTTACCAAAAAATAATTATCCGCAAAAGTCGGCCCCCCATCAGATTCATATTTCTTTAAAGAGGTAATCCCTTGAGCCTGACAAAAGTCTTGCTGGTGAATTCTTAAAACTCCAGCCCGGGTTTGCCTTCGATCAAACCTCTCAACAACAAACAGCGGATACTTCCCTTCGATGATATCTACCGCCGGAGTATTTAATCCAACGGCAGCAGCCAATTTCATACAGAGGTATTCATTGTAGGGAGTATCTTGGGTTGAGTTAAAATGCCGAACACGGGGCTTAATAATGTGAGTTGTTGGGCTTCCGTCTAAGGGGAGATAAATCTTATTTTTTTCCAAAATCACCGTGAATTTATCTTGGGCTCCGGCCAAAGAAAACTTCCCACCTTCTTGATTCAAAATTGCATCCGTTAGACTTTTCTTTTGATCAAGGTATTTGGTGATGAGATCAAATTTGAGTTCTTTTCTGGGTTTTACAGTCTTGGGAGTCTTTATTTGCTCCGGCAAGACATTGAAGGCACCGGCGCAATCTCCGCCAAACTCTTGGAGAAAACCAAATTCAGATTTTATTGAGTATTTCCCGTGAGATTCTAATAACTCTTTAATCTCTCCTTCTGGCAAAAGGTTTTCAAAAAAAGCCTTTGTATCCAAGTGGCCGTAAACTTTATCATCTAACGCCAGCGCAATAGCCAAAGGGAAGCGGTCTTTAAACGTGAGCCAAGACTTGTCGTACCGGAAACTCAGGCGCTCGTCCCGATCAAATTCTAAAGCTCCTACAACTTTTTCTTGGTAATAGACGACAAGCTTACTCATTTGGAATTTCTTTTCCGCAGAACAACTTCAAAACCTAAAAGATTAGCAATTTTAATGAGACTAGAGAGCTTGAGATCGTTTTCTTCTTTTTCCAGTTTTACGACACCGATGCGAGAGAGACCCGTAAAATTGGCGAGATCTTCCTGAGTGATCTTCATTTCTCTACGTAGCGCTTTAATTCTTTTGCCGATGCCTTTAGGTTCTTTCAGAATGATATGATCCATGTATCCCCCAGTATACTTAGCGGCTCAAAATCGTAAAAACTTGAGAAAATGTATACTCAAGTTTACATTACTCCGTTTTCGCATTTAAAGCGAGCCAAAAGTATACTCGGGTATACCTAAGTGCGTTTTGGGCCAAAGCAAAATGAGGAGATGAAATAAGATAACGCCGTTTAATTCAAAACTGCTTGCAACGAGCTCCTGTCCGACAACGGCAGCACGGTAGACAAATCACCGAGACGCTCTAAGTCTGCCTCTTTATACACATCTTTAGTGTCGTCAAAAATGGTCACGCGCTGATCCGGACGAGAGGACGTTTTGAGGTTGTAACATAAAAAAAAAATATCCGTCGCCAAATGGTGCGCTGATGTCGCGTTCATGGCCGATAAGGCAAAAATAGCAGAGTTTTTCTTATTGGATTGAGTTAAAAAATCAACTTTGATCTTTCTATTCCCACAATCCAGCTCAACATCAGATTCGTAGGATATTTCTAGATCGGCGATCAACTCCTCTATTTCCTCTTTGGCGACCGTTTGTAAAGCGGTTCTTTTTGTGAACGTCAGATCAGCAACTCGTAGACAACACTGAGCTAAAACTGAAATTTTTTGGGGCAGATCACTCATATGGTCAGCTAAACACTCCAATGTAGCGTCTCGTTGAATGACTCCACTGCTCCGAATAATATCGGATAAAAGTGTTTTTCTCTTTTTAGAGGTCCAAGGCTTTACCTGCGCAGTTAATAGCCAAGCTGTTGTTTGACCAAGATCTGAAAGTCGAAAGGCACTTTGTTGTGTAGTATTATCATTCAACAAAAAAACTTCTATTGATGTACCGTCTGGATATTTCAGCTGAGTTTCAATTCTGATGTGCCCATGGCTCACCTGATCGACTTCGCCTACCAGGGAAAACTGATCCATTAGTGCTTTAATATCGGCTGATTTCACTGAAATAGTCCTTGTGGGTTGTCGGGTGAAAAAAAGATCCCCTCGTGTTGAATATGTGCCATACGACAGAAAGTCTCAAAAACATCCTTTAAACTTTTTCCCAATAAATCGGGTCGATCCATAACGCCATCTGGAAGATTCCGATCCGGGCATCTTTCATTTTGTAATGAGTGCTTATGGCTCCGTCCGAAGGGACGGTGTGCGGGACCATCGACATCAAGCCTACAGATTGGACCCAGTCCGCTTACATGTACATTGATTGTTTTTGATCCAATAATTGGATTATAAAGTATCGACATTCTTAAATCTAATTCTTGGGAGTTTTCTATGAAAATATCTTCAGCGACAAGATAAGGAGAAGTTTGACGTTTATTGCTAAACTGAATGTCCTGCTGGATCTTTTTCCCGAGTATGTCTCTTAACGATTCAAATTCATTCCTTTCAATTTTTTTCCTAGTTACGCCATTACGGTTCATCCCCACATGCGTGGGGAACATCAGTGAGCATCGATTCAGCTTGCGATTTCATTACGGTTCATCCCCACATGCGTGGGGAACATTGTCAGGGAGTTACCTATCGTGAGCAATGGGACGGTTCATCCCCACATGCGTGGGGAACATTCAGGGTCGGTCCGTGTCAGTCAG
>JAIXVT010000047.1 GCA_027482725.1 Pseudomonadota bacterium
ATGATAGCCTAAAACGGATCAAAACGTAACCTAAATTTATGAAATTGATCGAGAGCATTTGTTAAACTTTATTTGTTTAAATAAATTCAATAAAGGAAATGGGGTGGTGAGTTAGCCCCACAATGAATCCGTCCCCTGAAAAATGGAAAAATAATGGGGGATCTCAAGAACTACGTCGTAACGTCAAATGTGTGATTTCACCACTCGATAAAAAACGATTAGGCGGCCCCCAAAATCCGGTGCCACGATTCACATAAACGTAGCGATTTTCGGACACGGCATACAGCCCATTAAAATATCGGTGGGCTACCCTTGCAATCCAGCTAAAGGGAAAAAACTGTCCTGCATGGGTGTGACCCGATAATTGCACATGAAACTGATCCGCGTCCTTGAGTTCCGCAGTTTTGGGGTTGTGCGCTAATAAAATTCTTACGGCAACATCACGGCAGGCTTGCAACGCAAGGCTTGGATTACAACGGTGTTCGGGATGGAATCGTTCTGCTTGTAGGTCAGGAACCCCGGCAATGGCCAAGTGCTGAAGGACTCCGCTTGCAGAAACCTTTTCCAAGACATGCGCGGAGTTCTGAAGCACGGTAATCCCTGCCGCGCGCATCCAGTCGGACCATTCGTCGGCGCCCGAATAATACTCATGATTTCCGGTGATAAAAAAAATACCAAAAGGAGCAGAGAGTTTTTTGAAGGGCTCAACGTGATGCGCAAGTTGCTGGACCGTGCCATCCACTAAATCCCCAGTCAAAACAACCGCATCCGGCTTAAGGGCTTGTACTTGGGCCACGACCGATTCTAAAAAATCACGGTGCAACAGTGGACCTATATGCACATCACTCAATTGAACGATGCGAAAACCTTCAAAGGCATCTGGGAGTGTTTTTAGAAAAATCGAAACGGGTTCTACTTTGGGGCCGCGAATAACTTGTGCCGCGCCCAAAAGGCTTGATCCCGTTGCAAATGCCACCACACCTTTGGCGACACCCTCGGTAAACCATACGCGTTTGGACGGATCAAACGTCCGGGTCAGTCCCTCAAGAATTTCTAAAAAACCACCAGTGATCACTACGACGCCCACCCAGCCCATAAAAAAATACTGAAGGGCTTGAAGTCCAAATGAAAACGGTGCCGACGGATCCGGTTTCATCCAGCGGTACACTGCAGGGCCGATCACCAAGGTCAGGCACCCCAATGCCAAACCTAGCGCGAGTCCGCGTTGGGCGTTGCCCGTTAAGTTAAATCTTCGGCAAAGAATTTTGTAGGCAATCCATCCGATCAGAAATGAAACACTGGTAAAAAAAATAACCATTCGAGCGATCATGATTGCCCCCTTTAAAGCCAATTCAAAACAGTTGAGAAGCCATCCGCTCCATTAAAATGAAATCAACTTTAAGAACTGTTCTTTCCCCAGATTGAGTTCTTCACGCGTAAGTTTACGGAGGCGATCAATGCTGAAATCTTGAATGGTAAAGCTCGCCATGACGGTCCCGTGAATAACGGCACGTTTGATGAGCGCATCCCATTTTGCGGGTTGATCCTTGATCCAATGACGGTGGGCATGATTTTCTGCCAAATATCCCACCACAGCTCCGGCAAAGCTATCCCCTGCTCCTGTGGGGTCCACCACATTATCGATCAGCACTGCAGGAGCAAGGAAGGTCGATGTCGGGGTGAACACTGCCGACCCGTATTCTCCGCGTTTGATGATGATAGTAGACGGACCCATGTTCCGGATGGCAATCGCAGCCTTGGAAAGCGAGTTCGTGTTGGACAGCTGAAGGGCTTCTTTCTCATTGATACAGAGAACGTCCACGCGAGCGATGATTTTTTTTAAAGCGTCTAATTTTCCCGTAATCCAAAAATTCATAGAGTCCATCGCCACCAGTTCGTGCGCGGTGACTTGATCCAAAACTTTAGATTGAATATCAGGATCGATGTTCGCTAAAAACACAACACGGGATGCTTGATGTGCTGGGCTCAACTTGGGATTAAAATGTTCAAACACATTCAGCGCCGTGTGAAGTGTTGTTGCTTCGTTTAAGTTGGTCGTATACTCTCCGGTCCAATGAAATGTTTTACCGGGAGCAATCTGTACGCCACTGGTGTCTACACCACGGGTATTTAAATAATCTAAATGGTTTTTTGGAAAATCCTCTCCCACGACAGCGATGATGCTTACTGGGTTAAACAGGGATGCCGCCATAGAAAAATAGTTCACAGCACCGCCCAGCACTTGGTCCGCTTTACCTGCGGGTGTGCTGACCGAATCAAAAGCCATAGATCCAACAGAAAGAATGGGCAGAGTTTTTTGCATGTGCTTTAGGCTAATAGCGGATGCGCCGAGGGTCAACGGGCACGGTGGAGGGTCTCGGTTTTTCCGGCTTTTTGGTGATGATCCATTGAATCCATTGCTGGTCGCCCGATTGGGTTTCGGGAAATTTTAACCACTGATCCGGTCGCTTTTCTTTGGAGTCATGCCCCGGAATGCGTGTCATGCGCTTGAGGTGTTCTGGGCGCCACCATCGGTTTCGGATGAAGATCCACCCGGTGTGGGGTTCAATGTGGGTGGTGGCTTGCTCAGGGTAGAGAAGTCCTTTCCCAATCCAGGGTGGGGGTTGATCCTCTTGGTATCCGAATTTTTTCAAGAGGTTCTCAATAAGCACATTGGAAAATTTTAAACGGATATCACTGCGCTCGGCTTCGGACTTTTCGGTGCTTGATTTTGCGCTTAATGCCAACAGAAGCCCCAATCCGATCAACGTGGTTGCGCGTATTCTCCTTTGGTGTTCCGGTCGAACTTTACGGATCAATGATCCAAAAAATTTTAAGGATAGGGGGTGTTGTGGAGTCGAATTGCGCTCAAGTAGTGCCGATAAGGAGTGTGATAAATTTTTGAAAGACCAACGATTCCACAAACCCCCAAAAGCACCCATACACTGACCTCCGTGAGTAGTGTTCCGTGTTGATTTTTTATGTTCATTATTTGCTCCACGCTACTGTCGATGATTCGGTCGAAACTCCGACCTCAGTCTGAGACTCGTGCAGGGCTTTCCGGTTCCAGCGACTTTTGACATCAAGTGTGAATCGTTTTTCTAAAAAAAAAGTCTTGGGATCACGGACAATCGGATCATTTAAAAAATCCTCCATTCCACCCGAAAAAACCGGGATGTCAGGGTCGGGGTACTCCGCTAGGGTTTCCGGTTTACCACACGCCACGGACAAAAAACGGACCCGCTCCGATTTCCAAGCCCAATCATACGCCCGTTGGATTGCGCTCTCAGATTGCAGATAGGTTTTCATGGCGGGTGTGCTCTGTAACGCCAAGGGCGGATTGGATAAAGTCAATGCGATCCATGCTTTTCTAGCTTGATTTAGTCTCAAGTACGAATTGATCCAGGATCGGGCTCGATCACGGATTTCGATCCCCGCTTTCCCTGAGCAGCGGTCTAGTTCGACTTGATGCCGTACCCTGCGTGAAGCGGTGAACATCATCAAGGCGATGGTGATTCCGGCGCTGACGATTCCGACGACCAGAATGGCGTGAAGGATGCCCAGCCCCGATTCTCCGGTTCCGCAAGATCTTGAAGCGAGCGGATTTCGATCATCCGATCTTTTTTCCTGCAGATGCTCTGTATTCTTACGCTTTTTTTCGTGATCACCATTTGGGCCCGTGCCTCGGCGTAACTGACCCAAGCGCACTGGGTCTCCCACCAAAGTTGACGGGCCCAAGCTCCGCCCAAAACGATAAAAGGGAGGGTTAGAAACGCAAAAACACAAAGTGTCTCTGTTAAGATCTGCCCGCCCTTGGGATTCCATTTAAGAGTCCCCACGCACATCCTCGAGTTTGATGTTTTTGATCGACTCATGAATCATTTTGAGTTTAGTGTGCAGGGTGCGTCCCAAGCTCGTGCTCATCGCTATGGCACCCACAGCGACTAAGAACACGATAACCACATACTCTGTGAGCGCCTGACCGGATTCGTTTTTTTTCTTGGTGAATGTTGGTTTCATGACTCTAGGCAATGCTCGATCTGTGCCAAT
>JAIXVT010000158.1 GCA_027482725.1 Pseudomonadota bacterium
AATCGGGATTTTCTCCCAGAAATCGGCTTTGATATCGCCCAAAAAATGACGTCAATCCGCGCGGGTCATAATGCGCACTGACCAAAAAATTCATTGACCAACGGATCATTCGGATTCGTTCCGACTCGGAAAAATCAAAAACCTTCAAATAATCCTGAGGTCCCTTGTTTTGGACCCTATCGATAAGTACAGTATCGGCGATTGCCGCTAGCTGATAAGCCAACGCTGCCGCCAATTCATTTTCAAACTCCACTTGATCAATAAAACTCTTCGGCACAAAAACCGTGTAGCCCGGTAACACAAAAAAGCGCCGATGTTGCAGACTATGGTCACTAAACACAACGACATGAGGTGTCGATGCAGAAAGAACGGGATGGGATTGGGATAGCTTTACCAAAATGGTCTCTAGAAACTTTTTCCAGTCACCCTCTAAAGTGGTGTGCAACTTTGAACGCAAGACATCTCCCAGCCAGCGGGTGTCTTGGACTTGAATCTGAACCTGTTCTTGGGCAGAAACGAGTACCTTTTTTTCTGGCGACGAGCAGGCTCCCGAAAAAAGTAGCGCCACAGCAAAAAATCTAATCCACATGAAACCACCCCGATACCACTTGTCCGACAATGGCGTAAAAAAAGGCCAAAAACACAAAGGCAAACAAATAAGCCCGAGCGTAGGGCCCAAGCCACCACATCCAAACTAGCGCTGATTTTGGTCGCTTTGCTTTGATATAATCAAGGGTAGGGACTTGGGACAAAAACAAACTCCCCCGATCCAATAGAGTTTTCGCACCCAAGCTTACTCGTCGCGCAGAAAACGCCTGCGACCATGCTGTCTTCGAATCCAGCACCGAAGAACTGCCTGATCGACACATCAACTGTCCCCAAGAAAAAGATTCGCACGCAAGCTCAATAGCTCGGAGTTGCCGCAAATCCCCCCCCTCACTCACCAGAACGATGCGCTGGTATCCTTGCTTTTTCAGTCTTGCAAGAACACTCACCAAAACATCCTTAAGAACCTGGGGTCGCACGTTAAAATCTAAAGATTCCGCATCCTCTGGACCGCAGAAAAACGGTATCCTGCCCCCAGATCTCACGGACAATTTTACGGGTGAACCCTGATCGGCTTGGACCTTTTCTACGAATTGCAAAAGCTGAGCTTCCCTATCGGCTGAGAGACCAGATGTCTCGCCCACAAAAACAAAAAGTACGGTAGTCTCGGGACTCATTCCTTTAGTCTACAGGTTTTTTAGGATCTGGATCAAAGCGTATTGCTTCACCATAAAGGTTAATCTCGCCCTCTTCCAAATCATCGGCGCACTCCGGGGTATCATGAAGGGAAACCTTACCGTCTAGACCCAAAGTCACGGATTTTACTCGAATAACGGCATCCGCTTTTTGCTCACGCGCGAAACGCAAGAGATCGTGTGCCGCAAGATTAAAATAATTACGACAAAGTGCTTGGCTATCTCCCTCAAAATCAAAAGTACGGTAACTTCGATGAGCCTTTACCGCCCCAATAACTTTGAACGTGCGACCTGGTTCTAAAACAGGAGGTTCTCCCAAAAAGACGCCATTTTCTGGAAATTTATGTTTTTTATGTGTGGTTTTCGGAACGGTTGCACACGCACAAACCACCAACAGCACCCCCACCGCACGGGATAACCGAAAGGTGATCAAGTTAGGGCTCCCGGTACACGAACTCTTTGCCTTGATAATTTCGGAGCGTCCATTCTTTTCCTTCGTGCTTGATCAGATATTTAGGGAGCAAAGGAATTTTTCCCCCGCCGCCTGGAGCATCAATCACAAAGTGAGGAACAGCCATTCCAGATGTCCATCCCCGAAGGGCTTCAATAATCTCAAGTCCTTTTTCTACCGGAGTACGAAAATGACTGATTCCTTGGGACATGTCACACTGAAAAATGTAGTACGGACGAACACGCATCATGAGCAATTTATGGTTTAGCTCTTTAACAATTTTGGCATCGTCATTGATCCCCTTTAGCAAAACCATTTGATTATTGATCACACAACCCGCATCGGCCAACCGAGCAACAGCATCAAAAGCCTCTTGGGTGCATTCTTTAGGATGATTAAAATGAGTATGGATAAAAACCGGATGATATTTACGAATCATCTTTACAAAATCGTCGGTGATCCGTTGAGGAAGAGTGACCAAATTCCGAGTTGCGAGGCGGAAAACCTCGATGTGATCCATCGCACGCAGACGCGACAAAATATACTCCACACGGTCATCAGAATTCGATAACACATCCCCTCCGGAAATCACCACATCCCGAACCTCTTTGTGGCTTTCGATATAAGCCAACCCTTCATCTAAAACGCGGTTAGACGTTGCAGAATCCGGATCCGCCACTTTTCGTTTCCGAGTGCAGTGTCGGCAATACATGGCGCAATTGTGGGTCGTGTAAAACAAGACACGATCTGGGTAACGGTGGGTGACCGCGGGCACAGGCATATACTTTTCCTCTGCCAATGGATCTTCCATGTCCTCGGGAGCAATGGTCAACTCTCCCGGCGCAGGAACGGATTGGAGACGAATCGGACAATTAGGATCATCCTTGTCCATAAGGGACGCATAGTACGGTGTGATCGCAACATTAAATAAATCGTTAGAAGCTTTAAATGCCTCGCGTTCCTCGTGAGTGAGATTGATTACCTTTTCGAGCTGATCTAAGGTCTTGATCCGTTTTTGTTGCTGCCAGATCCAGTTCGACCAATCCTTTTCCGGAACATCGTTCCACAGGTCCATGCGCCCAGCGCTTTGGAATTTATCTCGGATGGGGTTTCTGAAGGGGATTTCTGGCTTCATGCTCAGAACCCTACACAAATCAGCCTTGAGTGACAAGGGTCATCATTGAAGCCAAACGAAAAACGAGAAAAGACGCAAGGTAAGCCAAGACCATCAGTGCGGCAAAAAGGAGTAAGGTAAACTTCCATGATCCCGTTTCTCGTCGGATCGTCGCAAATGTAGATAGACACTGGGGCGCAAAAACGTACCAAACCAATAAACTTAAACCCGTGGCCATGCTCCATTCCGAGGAAATTCGAGACGCCAATAGGACTTGCCCTGCCTCCTCGTCTTGGGATTCAACTGCGTAAACTGTAGACAAAGCTCCAACGATAACCTCACGTGCTGCAAGTCCGGGGATCAGTGCCATATTGATTCGCCAATCAAAACCGATCGGAGCGGTGAGAGGTTCGATCGCGCGCCCGATTCTGGCCGCATAGTTATCTTGAACTGAAGCGGTAGGAAACGAAACCAAGGCCCAGATTCCAATCGACACCACGGTAATCACTGTTCCGACACGCGCAATAAACAACCGTACGCGGTAAGCCAATTCACGGAGCATAAATCGCACAGACGGCAAGCGGTAATCGGGGAGCTCTAAAAACAAAGGGGTTTTTTGATCTTGTCTTACAAATTTACGAAATAGTCCCGCACCCAAAAAAGCGACACCGGCCCCTAACACGTATAACGAAAACATGACCAGTCCCTGAAGTTTAATACCCAACCCCACCGCTAAGTTAGGGATAAAGGCTGCAATCAGGACGGTATAAACCGGAATCCTCGCCGAACACGTGAATATCGTGCTCATGGCAATCGTCATCCAGCGTTCTTGTTTTTTTTCCAAAGACCGCGCAGCAATGACTCCCGGCACAGCGCACGCAAAGCTCGACAAGAGGGGCAAAAATGCACGCCCCGATAGCCCGACTCTGCCCATCAAGCGGTCCAACAAAAAAACACCGCGAGCCATAAAGCCCAAATCCTCTAAAAACAAAATTGCCGCGAATAAAATAATAATCTGCGGTAAAAAAACAAGCGTCCCGGAAATACCGGCAATAACTCCATCCACTATCAGCCCACGCAGCATTTCCGGTATTCCTGTTTGAGCATTGACCCCATCGGCAAGATATTGGAATCCCGCCTCGATCCAAGCCATTGGGGTTTCGGCAAAATTAAACATCAACTGAAAAATGCCGACCATCGTTAATGAAAAAAGTATCGGCCCCAAAATGGGATGAAGCACCCAACGGTCAAAACCCTTCCCTTCAAAAACTGCAGCTTTGGAACTCCGATCACTTGGAATCAAAACCTGTTTTTCGATTCGATCAGCTTCTTTAAAAAGCGAAATCATGCTTGCAGAGTTGTCTGTCGAAAACCGCCTTGCCGTTGTGGACGGCACCGGCCCCAACAATGCTTTTTTGAGAAGTCCTAGGAGTTCGGAAATACCTTGCCTATGTTTTGCTGAAATCCCCACAACGGGCAACCCAGTCTCTAGAGACAGTTTTTCGAGATCAATTTGGATTCCTCGATGCTCCAAGACGTCCATAAGATTTACCGCCACAACCACCGGAGACTTTGTCTTAGAACTAAAATCTAATAACAACCGAAGTG
>JAIXVT010000217.1 GCA_027482725.1 Pseudomonadota bacterium
AAGAGGATGGAATAGCTATAGGGGGTTGTTCCACCGGATGCAACAAACTGTTGTGTTGTAGTGGGCGCAATCGTTGCGGACTGAGGAGTAATGACGATAACCGAAGCCGAACCCCCGCCGCCTCCACCTCCACCCGATGTTCCTCCGCTGTTGGTGTTTTCTCCCGGAACAGGGTTGTTGCCCACCAACGCATCGACGGGGTTCGAAACACTACCGCCGCACGCGGAGATCCAGAACAACAGAGAAATCAAAGCGATTTTCTTTAGATTCGAATTTTTTCCCACCACAATTCATTATCGGAGATCTAATCCTATTTCTGTAGTGTGTCTGCTGGGACTAGATTGATTTTTTATCAAAAGTCAAAAGCGATCAGGCCCAAAGACAAGCCGAAGGTTTGAATGGAATTTTGTCCATTTTTCAAGAACTGGGCTTGGGGTGATACAAAAAGAACCTGATTCCATAGTTTAAACTCGTAACGGAGTCCCGCACTGATTCCAGAAAAAGCTACTGTCGCTGTAGATCCCGAGAAAAAAAACTGGGCCCCCCCGAGAACTGCTCGAAGTCCCGATCGATAGGGAGTTATTTCATCAGCAAGGATAACGCCGTTAATTTCGGTTTTTTTTCGTACTTGTCTCAGATTTCCAGTAACGGCATAAACCATGTGAGCACGAAGAGACGTGGATACCGCCGATAAACTCTGCGTCGATCCGTCTTGTCTTAATCCTAGCTCCACACCCCAATGGTCCCGGATTCCGTGACTGAGTATAGCCCCGATTCCCACCGCATTCTGTTGGGTCTGGTTAGAACTTCGGTAGACCGATCCCGATGTTTCAAAAAAAAGACGAGTCGATTTCTGATCATCCGCTAAAGTAAGTGCAGGAAAAATCAAGGTGATAAAAACCCAATTAAGCCGCTTCATCGTCAATATGGAATTCGGTGAGCTTCTGAAACGTCAGTTGATGAATGCGTGCAAACGCGGGAGATTGTCGTGATGGAGTGGTTTTTTCAAGGTAAGACTGAACGGTTTTTTTCTTCGCTTCCGGCAAGGCTTTGAACAATTCTTCCAAGACGGCATCGGGACCGGTCCACGCCAAAGCCAAGTCCTTAGCTTGGAATTGATCTAAGATAGCTGTGCGTTGCTCAAGGGGGAGTCGCAAAAGCCATCCCAGTGAAGGAATGGTTTTGATGAATTCCAAAGGGAGATCACTAAACGCCAGGAGCTCGGCCTCTTCTTCGCGATTTTTAATTCTGATTTCAGGGTCGAGTTCCAGCGACCTTAGGGGTGATGGACCATACTCTTTGATTGCTGCCAAAAATTGACTGAGGTCATTTTCTTGAGGACGTTTTTGATCCAAGCTGATTTCCAAGCGTTCGGGTAAAGACAAGCCCAAGCTGTGTCGGCGTTGTAGTGGGATGAGATGATAAAACCGGTATTTTTTGCGAATTAGACCCGTTAATACGTTTTGATCGATAGCACTAAGATCCAACGGGTTCAGGTAATAAGGGTCGGACAGGTCTTCGGTATTGATCGGTTTTTTGGATTTGAGGAACAGGACGTATTCCCGAATAAAAACATATTTGGCCAAAATTTCTTTTTTTACCTGTGGTAAAAACTGGGACCAGAGAAAAGCAGCGTATCCATCTTCGTGCGCCCAGTACGCATCCATAAAACAGGAGATAAGGCTGGTTGTTGGGAAATGCTGGAAATGTTCATTGAGCTCTCGAAGCTCACTCCGGGATTCGCGTTCCGGGGTAGCCGCAGTTTGTACAAGAGACGGTCCGGAAAGCCCGTCCGGTGAGGTGATGTTTTGGAGGTTTTTTGCCGATCTTTCAATGGTCGTCGCTATGGTCTTCAGCGCGTTTCGGATAAAAAGAAAGACCAAAATTAAGGCCACCATCATTACACCTAGGATCACAAAAAGTTTCGGATGGTCTTGGAAACTGGCCAAAAAAGAATCCGAAACTGATCCCGAGTCATTTTTAGTGTTCCCTTGAGAAGATAGCGAATCCGTATCCGGTAGTTCTTGAATCTGAATAGACGCTCGTGCAAAGCCATAGTCTTTCAATGTGGTTTCAAGAAATTTCACCACACGTTCGGGGATTTTTTTTGATCCTACGGTCAGAAAAAATTGGGCCTCTGAAGTCAGTGGTGTCGTGGATGAACGTTTTGGCTGAATTAAAAAAGGTTCTAACGTCAGATCTTCGGGGATGGGTTTCGGGATGATTCTTAAAACTCCAGAAGCCATCGGGTCGTACAATCGTGCGATAGAAATCAAATGGGTTTCTATTGAAATACGTTGTTGAAGATTTTGATCTCCCGTAGCTTCTGTTTGCGCAAAAGACCCGCTGAAGCCACAAAAAAAGACCAGAACAAAAACCAAAACAAAAAGAGAAGACCTGAGATTTTTAAGAATAAAAATCATGGGTGAACTCTCCCGCTTTTTTCTTGAATTCGAAGACTAAGGGAGCGGGTTTTTCGAGAATCACGCTCGGCACCTTGAGAAAAAATATTCTCCGCTGGGAACCCTTGTTGTAGGGTGAACTCGACAGCGCGGATGGATCTCAGGTTGGACAGGACGAGGTTAGAATCAATGACGGAGTTAATCTTTTTGAGTTGGGTTACGGGGGTAGCATCGGTGTGGCCAATCCAGGTGAGTACAATCTCTTCTTTATACGGGGATAATCTATCCAAAATCGGCTGAATTATTTTTTGAATCGATTCGTTGATTCGATACGACCCCGATTCGAAAAGATTATCGTCCAAAATTAACGTCAACGACTCAAATCCAGGTCCAAAAACAATTCGAACACCCGCAGTGTCCATCGACCGGGATAAATATTCTAAGGACGGAACACCCTGTTTTCCCGTTCCCTTAGCTTCAACCTGACCCGAAAGAAGACTATCCCCCGCGGTTTTTTGGCTCGTTTCGCTGGCGCTATCCGCCTTAGCCGTCTGAGACGAACCCGCGCCGCCTTGCCTAAATTTTAGGTCCAGGGCCGTTTGGGCTTTAGCTAAGATAGAGGATTTTTCGTCTTGGGTGACGTCGAAAAAAATAATAAAAAAGCTCATCAACACCATGAGCAGATCGGAGTAAGACACCGCCCAAAGAAAATCTTGGCCAGAGTCTTCATGAAGTTTGTACTTTTTGAATCGGGGAAGGGGGGCCGTTCCGGGCCGACCTTCGAACTTACGCAGCTCGGCCATAGATTTCGTCCTCAATAACGTTTTTCGCCTCGTTCTGGTGAATCAATAAAATCACCTTAAAAACAAGTTCAATTTCTTTTGCGCGCGTGATGTGCATGACTTGAATGCGATCCGCAAGCGGCATCAGTAGGATGTTAGACAGGATAAGTCCGTAAAATGTGGCCGTCATCGCAAGGGCCAAAAGGGGGCCCAAAGAGGTTTTGTTTTCGGGAGTGAGGTTAGAAAACAGGGAGACAAGACCAATGACGGTACCGGTCATTCCCAATGCGGGGGGATACTTGGCCAGGTTCCTTAACAGGGCTATGGACTGTTCGGTCGAACCCATCATTTCTTCCATTTTTCTACCCAAGAGCGCCATGAACATTTGGGAGTCGACACCCTTTTCCCACAGCGTTTGCGCGTAGATCATTAACTCGTGGCCGGATTGGCTTGATGATTTTTTTGATCGGGAAAGTTGATTCAAATCCTCTTGGAGGAGTTGCAAAGAGGTTTCGGGTTTGAAGATCGACTGAACGGAACGCCAAATGTGGATCAAGTCTTTGATCGGAGTCGAAAGGGCAAGTACAGCGAAAGTCCCCCCCAAAACCAGAACAAGCGCGTGGGCATTGATGAAAGTCTTGGCGTCTGTAGAGCCTAAGGAATAAATCAAAATGACGATGGCTGCGATTAAGCCGATGGGGAATGAGCTCACGACGTTTTCCCCCGGATTCGGTTAAGTAGCGCTTTGGCGGCCGTGTTTTCGGGATCGAGTACCAAGCCTTTTTCTAGAGCCTCTTGAGCGGCTCCAAGCTTTTGGGAGCGAAACAAAAGATTAGCTTGTAAAAAGTAGAGGTAAGGAATGTTCGGAAACTCTTTAATGAGGTTCTCAATTCCGAAAAGCGCATCTTGGGGACGACCAAGAGCCGATTGCTTTTGAATGTCTTGAATTTGGTAAATGATTTTTGAAACATTTTTGGAAACTTGAAAGTTCAAATCGTCTCCACTCCAGGCCTCTAATTTTTTTAGGCTTACCGTTAAGGATTCTCCCTCAAACTGAGAAGGAATGATCAGGGTCGCTACATATCCAGGTGCCTCAATCAGGAGAGGCGTATCGGGACGATCTAATGGGGTTTTTGCCTTGATTAAGGTGCCCTCGGATTGATCTAACTTACGGACATAAGCGTCTTGTTCTACCAAGATTTGCCGAGATTTTTCTCCGGTGGACGTTGCGCATCCGATCGTCAAAACCAGCAAAGATCCAAGCCATCCTTGACCCCATTCTCGGCAAGCGAGTTTGGAGATCACAAGGGGGATCACTTGGTGGATCACCGCGGAATGCATTAGTCGGAGATGTTTTCTATCCGTTCTCACGTTAATGGGTTCGGCGTAACTTGGGTGAATTTTGAAAATTTTAAAAAAACGACAAGGCGCTGACGGGGCTCGGATATGCCGTTTGGTGCGTTTTATTCACGCGGGGGGGAGAATTTAAAAATGGGACGCACG
>JAIXVT010000126.1 GCA_027482725.1 Pseudomonadota bacterium
AGTGATTCCGCCACGGGCATAGATATCTTTATCGATCAGTTCACCTAAGGTAGAAACCGAGGGATTAGAAAACGCCGACTTTGAGTTTTTGTAAGTGGAGTAGATATCCGAAGACCCCTCTAAGGTAAGGCCCGCGATGCGAAGTCTCTTCCGTTTAATCCCTGCCAAACCGGCAGGATTATAAAACAAAGCAAACTCGTCATCGGCAAGCCCAATAAACGCCCCCCCCATTCCCATAACTCTTGGGGCCTGAACCAAACGGTCGGGACCTCCTGCCCATGCGGACACGACTCCCCCTAAACACCAAAGAAGTGCGCAAACTCTTAAAGCCACTGAGACTCCACAAACGCCAAAATAGCTGTGGCCACCGAAACGATGGCCGCCGATTCGGAACAAGAAGAGCGATAACGAATACGGTCCTGCGCGGCGTTACACACTGATGCCGAAAACCCGTCTACCACCACACACTTTAAATTGATTGCGGTTGTTAACGGGGTATTGATGATACTGAGCACATTGCTTAAAGACGTCCCCACATTACCGGGAATTGAACCCGAAACAGCGGTAATTCCATCCAACATGTTCAAGACCGCGGACGCTAAACCACAGGCATTTCCTGTCGTATCCGCACTTACGTTTGCATTGGTTAACCAAGGAAGCGCACTCCCCTGAGCATAGGTCCCTGAAACGGGGGCGCCGTATCGATTCAAAGAAGCCCCAATCACCGCCATGGAAATATAAATCAAATAAGCATTCGCTTCGTCGGTTCTGTCCTGATACTTTGCCGATCCCGGATTCTTTGTGCTTGCCCCAAAACTATCCGCAGTAGAAACCACCACGCCGGGATTAATGACGCTATGGAGTACATCTATTGCACCTAACGCAGAGGCCAATCGCGAATCACTGGATGTTGATGGAAACGTCCGAACAAACGTTCTCCAAATTCCATTGATATCGAGCGGGCCTTGCACCAGCTCATCAAGGACCTCATAAAAATCAATGCCGGCTTGGCAACCCAGAGCTGAAGCGTGAAGCATCCGGATCGAGTTGTCCGTGTAAGCTGATGCATAAAGTTGGGAAGATAAAACCAGAGCCGAAGCGCAATCGCCACGGCTTAATGCGGTTTGAATCTCAAACTTCATGGCTTCTCGAGAAGTTTCATCCTCGATATCAAATTTTTTTCCGCATGCGGTAGTCATTAAAGCCAAGCCCAAAGAAAGACTTACCGCGTAAGTCGAGGTAGCTCGAACAAACAAGAAAGAAAAAATATTCGGGGCGCTAGCCTTGAGACCTCGACTCCACAAAATGAACCAGCCGCCGACATCCTTCCAATAACGTTTCGGGCTGGGTTGCAAAGCTGATCCGAATTGCCGACAAACATCCAAAATCGGTAGACGGAACCACAGCAACACCTGCGGACTCCAAAAGTTTTTCAGCAAACTGATCCACCGTCTCATCTGATAAAAGTGCCTCCTGCACATCGCAAAAGAAATAAAAAGCCCCATCCGGGGGACTTACCTTAATTTTGGCTGATTGACGGAGAACTGCCATCGCTAAATCGCGCCTGTGTAAATATTCTGCCTGCCTAACGTCAAAACGTTCACGAGGGAGGGCCAACACGGCTAAAGCCGCCTCTTGAGCCAACGAGCAAATTCCCGAAGTACTATGCCCTTGGAGAATATTGGTTTTAACTTGAAAACTCTCGGGTCCTACCGACCAGCCGATACGCCATCCCGTCATAGCTCCGCTTTTAGACAACCCATTTACCGTAACGGTTCGATCCCGGAGCCCCGGGCAGGCTTGGCTAAAAGAAACAAACCCGTCTGCCGAATAAACCAAGCGGTCATAGATTTCATCAGAAATGATCCAAACATGGGGGTGTTTTTGAAGCACGGCTCCCAAACGCTCGTACTCTTGTCTTGTGTAAACCGCACCCGTGGGATTAGACGGAGAATTTAAGATCAAGAGCTTGGTTCTCGGCGTGATCGCCTGTTCGAGATCTTTTTCGGTAATTTTATAGTGTTGGGAAAACTGTGTTTCAATGAATCGTGGCTTTCCTTGAGCAAAACGCACCATGTGAGGGTAGCTCACCCAATAAGGGGCCGGAATCAATACTTCATCACTGGGATCAACCAAAACTTGAATGGCATTAAATATCGCCTGTTTGCCGCCATTAGAGACCACAACTTGTGACGGCTTTGCCCCACCAAAAAACTGATCCGCGATCGCTTGGCGCAACTCTGCTTTCCCCGCAGTCGGAGTATACTTGGCATCATTTTTTTCTAGCGCTCGGATCACGGCGTCTTTAGCCTCTGTGAAAGGTGGAAAATCAGGCTCTCCTGCGGTCAGATTAAGAACAGCAACCCCTGATTTTTTTAAATCCTGAACACGGGCATTTAGCTTGAGCGTGGTGCTTTCGCTGAGGAGCTTCATTCTTTCTGAAAAATCAGACGGCATCCGTTCGGCCTTTCTTTTGCGTCCGTTTTTTTTGCATACGCTCAAACACTGGACTTGGAACATAAGGGGACACATCCCCGTGATATCGATGCAATTCCCGAATCATCGACGAACTGACAAAATAAAGCCCCTGAGAGGTCATCATAAAAAAAGTTTCGCAGTCGGGGTTAAGGTTCTTATTCATCGATGCCATCATGTATTCGTACTCAAAATCCGAAGGGGAACGTAGACCACGGATCACAGCTTGCGCGTGGTTTTCCCGGGCATAATCCATAATCAAACCAGAACTTGAATCGACAGAGACTTGCGGATTTTCATCAAAGACCTCGCGGATCATCGCCACCCGCTCTTCGACCGTGAACCAGGATTTTTTGTGCGCGGCGGCGGCAACGACCAAAGTGATGTGATCAAACGTTTTTAGACTGCGCTGAACAATATCCAAGTGCCCATTCGTAAAAGGATCAAAAGATCCTGGATAAATCGCTTTTTTTTCGCCGTTACCATTAATCGTCATGCCATGTCCTTGATGTTTTCTTGGGATCCATTTTCTACGGAGTCTCTCGCATAAAAAGTCAACTGACTATCTCCGTACCGTTCGTGACGTTTCACATGAAACCCCAGTGGTGCGGGGAAAGCTCCTTCTTTTCTATAGCGACTTTCCACGCAGACCAAGCCTATCGGGGAAAGCACTTTCGAAATTTCCGGAGACTGTAAAATTTTTTCTTCAAAACCCCGATCGTAGGGAGGATCTAAAAAAAGGAGGTCGAATTGGCGTTTTTCTCGCTCAAATCTACGCAAAACTTGCAGAGCATCGCCCCGTACAATTTCGGAGCAACCCAATTGCCCTAAGGACTCAATGTTTTCTTGAATCAAATCCATCGCCTTGGGATCCACCTCCACAAAAACAGCAGCAGAGGCTCCTCGGGATAAGGCTTCTATACCTAATGCTCCGGTCCCGGCAAAAAGATCTAAAACCGCAGCAGACTGCAAGTAGGGCATCAAAGCATTCATCCAAGCTTGGCGCAAACGCTCGGTGGTTGGGCGCGTCTTTACCGAAGATAGAGTTTTCAGTTTTCTACCACGCAGATGGCCAGAGGTGATTCGGATCACTTCGCAACTTTATCACAACCTGGGTCAGATTCCGGGAGCGGTAATGAAAGGGTTTTTCCGTCGCTCAAGCGCACAATGACGTTAGTCGACGTGGTCATCACATCAATGTGCTCCATTGTCCCCTCAAACTGGAGTCGAACCCCATTCCCCTCGGGGACTTGAACACGGATAAGGCTCGGCAGAGAGGGCTGAGGTAAGGGGTCAGGAGTGCGCGCAGGCTCTGGATCCGTGACCATTTTTGCGACCATCGGAGCCGGGTCCGGAAGAGAAGAAACCGCCCCAATAGGTTCAGAAATCGAAGCGGATGCAGGACTTGGAGCCAAAGGACGCAAGACGGTACCCTGCGGCTCGGGCTGCAGGGCTTGAATTTCTGAGACCATCATCTTGAGACGATTCAGTGCCTTCGACATCGTATCTTTTGATCGTCTCCAGTTCCTCAAAACTAAAGGAATATCTTATTGAAATTAAAGACATTTTTTTGACCTAGTCACCCTGATGGCACTTTGATAAATCGTAAGTCACTTCATGTTCGATCCGAGCGCATGGCTACAGAAAAATAGAATCGAAAAAAGCTTAGGAACCCAAGCCACCCGCCCTGCGCCCAAGCCCTCAACTCCCGAAGTTGCGCGCAGTGTCCCCCAAGAAGCGGTTTTTTCGCTCGCCCCGGCGTTTGAGCAACTGCTCGAGGATCTTGCCCTGGACCAACTGGACCGAGCAGACGAATTCAAAAAACTGAACCCTTCACGGCGTGACAGCGTTGCCAAGTTTTTATGCGAATTGGCCAAGAGGCCCGAAAGTCACGGAGACCAGGCCCTTGCCCACTTTATCCGCACCGACCGCACTCCGACTGAAAACCAAGCGCTCTTCCAACTGTGTAAACAAATGGCAATGGCCCAATTGGGGAAAGCGATGTTGCTCAAATCTTGGGAAACCAAGGGGCTCATTCGATTACACAAATCAGATTTAATGGACCTGACCGCAAGCGTTGAACGCGAACTACGTCCATTTTCTCAACTTCAGCGCAATCAAGCTCAACTTGTTCAGAAAAACTTTTTCTCCTGGTCCAAAATTCAAGAAACTCATCAAGACCGGCTATGGTCACTTTTGAATCAAATTGACTCCATGGAGTCAGCCCGTTGCTGGCTTTTAAAAACAGCGATTCGCGTCTCCGCCGAGACGCTGGGTGAACGCCACCGCTATGGTGCCGAACTTTTCCAAAGCCTCTGGTCGGCGCTCCTGCAATCCAACGTCCTCTCCACGCGTTTTGAAGACGCGCTCCGAAGAAAATCAAAAGTCATCGCTTTTTCGCCCTCATTGCGGGATGGTTGCGCGTTATCCGAATCCCCGAGAGAGTTTGAGTGGGTCGGATTTGAACCGATTACGTTTGAGCTTTTGTTTTGTGAAATTCGTCACTTTTGGGAAAAGCCGCGCGAACCCTGTTTATGGGTCAAAGGGTCAGGACTTGAGATGAATTTTGAAACTCAGCGGGCACTGTTGACCAACTCCGCCGAGTACAATGCCCTCCAACAAATTGATCAGATTCAACACGGCGAGGTGGCTCTCGTTTGCGAAGAAAGTTTGATTTTCTTAAACGGAAAAACCCGGGCATCACAGAGTTTAAAAAAACAAGTGGACGCCCACCCGGTTTTAAAAAAACTCAAGCACCCCCACGCAACACGGGGAATGTATCAGGTGTTCCAAGCTCTGGAAAAACTCCGTCAGGGCGGGCTATTGATTTGGGCGCGTGAAGACCTTCTGAACGAAGACTCGGGAAAACCACTACTGAACGCGATCCTCAGTTCGGCACAGATTTTAATGATTGCTGATCTTGGAAAACTCGAATGTGCGCATGAGACCATTCGTCAGAATACGCCGAGAGTCCTCATGGTACTCCGGAAAGAATCCGAACCTGAAGCGCGCAAATCTCACCACCCTGTTCTGATCAATACCTATGGTTCACTAAGAAGTCCGGATGAAGCGCACGTGCTCATCCATCAGATTTTTAAACTTATGGGCTCCCCTCATTTGGTTTTTCCACCGGAGCCGGTGCAAATTCATGTTCGAGTGTCTCCTGTTCCGCAAGCCGAGTGGAATACCCACTGGGTGAATCCTGCCGACGATCAAAAAGTCGAACAAATCGAGACATTGAAACGCGAATCAAAACCCTTGATTCAATTTGCGCAGGTTTATGAGTTTTCCGAAACGCCCAAAAAGGAAGAACTGCTCGAAGATTTGCTGATGATTTCAAAACCGACCCCGGCTTTGTATGTGGGTTATGATTCCACGACTCATGCCCTTTGGGTCGAGTCTGATCAATCTCATGCGCCCATTCGCGCTCAAGGCCAGCCTTTTTACGTGGTGCGTCCCTTCAAGCCGGAGTATCAAGTTCCGTTAAAATATTTCTTAAAATCAGCGGTAGTCCATGATTGGGTCGGATATCACGTGGAGCGGAAAAAAAACCAATGGATTCTCAAAGACCGCGATTTGCGCGGGATTCCCGTCCCCGAACCCTTGGCTCAAGCCCTCAGTCAACCCGATCACGAATTTATCATTGATGATCTGGAAAAAACGGTATTAGAGCATATTCCTATTCAGCCCAATAGCGTACAAAGGGCATTTGAAAGCATTGTGCGCGCCCGGCCGGAAACCCGTGGGTACTGGTTTTCAAAAATCAGCCAAATTATCGAACAATTTGAACAACAAAGTGGTGCGATTTACGCCCTTTTTGATCAGAACGATCAGCTGCACTGGCACCTTTTTTTGAGTTATTACGTGGATCCAGCAAGCCTCTTGCCTATGGATCATCATCCTGGCGTTAGGCCGAACGGTTTCCTCCCTCCGCACGTTCCCGTTACTCATGTGAAACTGGTCAATATGCCAGCTCCCGGAGTTTTTTTTGCCACTGAAAAAGGTATGAGTTGCACGTTGTTGGTTACCGATCCTTGGCTCCAGGATTTTATTTTTACCGAAGCCCTGCGCATTGTAGAGTCCATGAATGGCGCGACCTGGACCGAACTCTGCAAACACATCTTTATTCCTGCAGATCCAAACCAGGTTCGTGAACTTGCAGAGCACTTCATAAAATCGTTTTATCACCAGCGCATGAAAAGAAAAGAACTCTCCCATCTGCTTACGATTTGCTTGAACGCAGGTCAAACGGCAAACGATAAATCCTCGCCGATCGGATTGCTCCAATGAAATCCCTCTCGTGGTTACACCGCACCCCCCGTTTAGAGGATCAACGTGCATTTGAGCATCAGGTGTTTTGGATAGATTTTTTAAAATCTTTAATCGCACCGACACCGCTATCAGAGGTATTCCCTCTCTATTTGAAAGACTGGCCTTGGCTCTACGAAGACCGCACTCAATCTCAGACCGCCCCTCCTTTAGAGGCGCTGCTTGGAGCCTACGAACCTGACGAACTGATC
>JAIXVT010000269.1 GCA_027482725.1 Pseudomonadota bacterium
CGAAACCCCAAAAACGCGCACCAATGCCAACGGTGTGGATTGCAATCGCAACTTTGGAACCAAAGATTGGACGTCACAGGCTCTCAGACAATGGAAGACCCGCTTCCGATCTGAACCCCGACGGTTTCCCGGAAAAAGACCGGACAGTGAACCGGAAACCCTTTTTCAGCGGGAACTTATTACTTCTTACGCGCCGACAAAAATCCTATCCGTCCATTCCCCCCTTAATTTTATTGATTACGATGGTCCTGATCACATGTCTTTAGATCAGTTCCCCAAGGACTACGTTAAAAACTGTGTCGAATTAAGGAAAAAAATCAGAGCCAGATCGGGTGGGTTTTTCCCAGGATCATTGGGAAATTACGCCGGACAAGAGTTGGGTATACCCACTTTTACGATAGAGCTACCTACGGCACAGTACGAAAAGGCAAAAAAGTATTGGGAGGATTTTCGGCGCGGCATTGAGACCGTTGTAAAGTACGAAGTGAAAGAGTAAAGGATGATGCAATGAAAACATTCCGAAAGTTTGCATCGGTGATTGGTCATTACCCGTTAAAGATTTCGAAAAAAGAATTGGGATCGCTCAGGAAAACCGCATTGGCTCTTGAACAGACTGATGATCAAGGTCTTGCCTGGAGTAAAAAGAATTATCGCTCAGGATACACCTCCTATGCGTCGTGTGACCGTTTATTTGAGGTGTCTACCGCATTTGAACGGCTAAAAAAAATACTGGATAAGCAGATCAATCATTACTTGAAAGCCTGCGATCTTTTTGAATGGGACACCCTACAAATCACGCATCTTTGGGTCAATGTGATGTACCCAGGCGCGCGCCATGCCATGCATGTTCATCCGCAGTCGGTGGTCAGCGGTACTGTTTATCTTGACGTGCCCGCAGGGGGGGCGCCCATTCGTTTTGAAGATCCCCGTTCCGGATTGTTTCAATGCAGCCCCATGCGTCCTATTTTTCATGAGATTCAGCCGCGCACAGGGGATGTGATCTTGTTTGAAAGTTGGATGCGACATGAGGTTCCGGAGCAGCAGGGAGACCTGGCACAGCGCCCACGCATTAGCGCTTCATTC
Organism: Pseudomonadota bacterium; assembly: GCA_027482725.1. Lineage (GTDB taxonomy): Bacteria > Bdellovibrionota > UBA1018 > UBA1018 > CAIMNF01 > JAIXVT01. Next base: position 1,084 of record JAIXVT010000269.1, read on the forward strand.
AATTCGTTTTTTGTAAAAAACGGCGCAATATGAATCGCGAATTCAAAAACAGAAAGTATGAAAGCGAATACACGAGGATCACCTCTACGCCCAGTTTTACTTCGGCATGGATGGCTAACGTGAGGATTGTTGCCGCAACGAGCGCGACGACATAGGTTTGTTTCGAGCTGTGTTGTGTCTGATTTTTGCGGAGAAGTGCCGTTGAAAATAAGGCGACTAACGGGCCATAAGTCCAACCCGCTGCTTGTAGTACGATGGCAATAGTCGATGCCCCCGCATTTTGCGCCCGAGAAATCCAAAAATAAAGCGAAATGGCTAACCCTGATAATGCAAGGGCAACAAGGATATGAGTGATCCGGATGCTAAGGCGCGAAGCATGGAGATTGTTGAACAAGTCAATATGGAGTGACGACGTCAGTGTTGTGATCACACTATCCGCCGAATTTAGTGTCGCAGCCGCGAGCCCAGCCAAGAAAAGGATTTGCGCCACCATCGGTGTGGCCGTGAGCATGGCTTGGGTCAGGCGTTGATCGGCGGGAATAGGGGTCAGCTGGAGTGCTGACGTAACGCTGGCCAGAAGTGATCCTCCCATCATCACCCAAAAATGAACAATAAATACGGCTAAGGATAACACCACAAAATATTTTTGAAGCGATCGACTGGATTTTACCGAAAATGTTTTTTGCATAATATTTTGATCGAGCCCGGTCATCGCAATCGTGATGAATGCTCCTGATAAAACCGATTTTAAAAATGGACCCCATTGGCGCGTCGGAGCCAGTTCGTCTCCAAAGGGAAGCCAGCTTTGTACCCATTGCACTGAAATATTTTGATCTCGAGCATACGTAGCGATACCGGCAATTACGGCAGTTACCCCTGCTATCATAAATGCCGACTGGACAGCATCCGTCAGAATCAGGGATTTGATTCCACCGCGCAGTGTGTAGACCGCAATAAGGGATATCACGGCAAGGATAGATCCGGGCACCGACCAACCCCAGTGCTGAAAAATAAGGGCGTGGGCGGTTGCCCCGGTAAGGTAGAGACGCGCCGAAGCCCCAACCGAGCGCCCGACGATAAACGATAGGGCAGCAATTTTTTGCGGAAACTTGCCAATTCTTCCGCCAATCCACTGGTAAATCGATGTGATTCCGCTTTGGTGGTAGCGCGGGATAAAAAGCGCGGCAATGATCCAATAGCCAATCATGTAGCCCAGACAAACCTGGAGGTAGTCAAACTGGGTTGTAAAGACGTTTCCCGGTACGGACAGGTACGTGACTCCAGACATGGAGTCCCCAATTATTCCAAACGTGACCAATGCGGCATGGGGATTGTCCTCGGATTTAAAGTATTCCCCGTTTTTCATTTGCCGGGAGCGCCACCAGGAAAGTGTGGCAATGAGGGCAAAGTAGAGGACAAATAGAGTTGCGATCAGGGGTGGGGTCATAGGGAGGGGTTACCCCATTAACCGGCTGCGGTAAATGTGCTTACGAAGATAAAGTTATGAAATAAAATCAAGGAGTTAGGGCTGAAAAAC
>JAIXVT010000022.1 GCA_027482725.1 Pseudomonadota bacterium
AGCAAACGCGACGTCAACCGCGTCAGTGAAATCAGCGAAGTGACCATCAACAAATGTTTCAAAAAACTGGACGCACATTTAGAAACGCTTATTCCCAAATCGGTGATTTCAAAATATCGGACTACACAACCTTAGACCTTAGACCTTAGACATACGTTAACTTTAACATTCGATTAAATATATATGTATATATTATACAATATAAATTAAGTATTTTATCTTTTATCTGGATCAAGATCAAATGGGAGATGCCGCACCTCTTTCTGCCGCACATCTTGCTGTGCCCGATTACAGGCGTATATCATTTATGACTTTTGCAAAAGGTGATCCTAATGTTTGTACTTTTTTACATAATATTCTAAACCCTAGAAATGTTAATGTACTCGGTACTTTAGTTACACCGCATGGAGAGCTTGACATAGAACAACAACGACCTAACGATGTAGGTGTAAAATTTTTATCAATGTATTTTGCACGTCCTGGAGTAGTGAATTGGTCAGATGACAGTGTTAATCAAGCCGTAAAGCGCACTATCGAGCAGTTTACCCGTACCGATACCGATTTTGCGCAAATTTTTAACGTATTGACTACTGGTAATCCTCCCCCACCCCCATTTGATGATTTAACAGTCGATGAATGTTTTTTTGCAGCTACATGTAGATTAATGCATAAATTAGAAATGTCTGATACGCAACATAGCGGACCTCAGGGTCTTAAAGTAGTCCAAGCCGGCTATGCTGTTGCACCAACAGATTTTCGTACATCGACGACTGAAGCATTTGATTTAAATTTCTTTATTAATAGAGTCATGACTTTACCACGAAGTCTTGAACAAGGTGAACTGATGCCTATGGAAAAACCAATGAGTAATGAGATTATGATGGAATTTATGAAAGCTTTTAGGAGGGAAACAAAGAATAGACTAGATTTGTTTCGAGGTATTCTCATTCGACATAATATAACTATTGTACTTCCTACAACAGTTCAACTTTCCAAGTTGTATACGTTAGATGTAAATGAGCATTCCAGTATGTTAACTCGCGAAACGCCTGTACGGATGTTGCCTAAGAAGACTAAAGAAAAAAAGTATGAGCATAAATTAGTAGGATTTGTTAGATGTGACGGGCTTGATACTACAGGGTTTATAAACTATATTCGTTCTCTACTAAACTCTCAAATATTGTGCTATAACTGGACGGCAGGTGACAAAAGAGGGTATCAAGATCTTAGTACCGGTACATATTACGAAAAAATGGCGACTGACTCTGACGTATTCGATGATCAAGTTAAACCAGATATAAACTACGTTTCGACCTTTTGGAATAAATTATGCATCATGATTCAAGTAAGTGGTATAACAAAAGGTACAATGATTCAGTGGAGAATTGAAGAGCGAATGGGATTTCCGCATCTTGTAGTTAATATTTGGAATTTAATTTCTAATAAGCTACCTATTGCACAAACTAGTGTTGGTCAAGATTTATCTACTGTAACTACGTTTGATATAACCGATTTTGCAAATACTATATTTAAACCTCCAGTTTCCCGAGTGCCTGTTATACTTCATACTGTTGATTTAACATGTCAAGTTCCAGGAGGACTACAAAAAACAGCATGGATTATTAGGACAAACCCGCGAGGAGACGCAGAATTTAAGATGGCTGACAGTATATTAAGTGCTCACGTGCCTGGTACACGCGTGTCACATCCAAGAGCCCATCTTGAAGATTTACGTTCTCAATTTTTTCACGGTATTGAAAGCATAAACAGTAGTATTTTTGATTACTGTCGAACTGGCAACAATGTGGTGCTTCATAGTTTGATAACATCACCTTCTACCGCCCATCGTACAGAGACAAGTGAAATCTCGGTATTTATGTCAATTCCGGCAATATTGAAGCATCTAATTGATGATTCTAGCTTTCAACAAACTGGGGAATCCTCTTTTAATGTATCCGTACGCGTAAAATTATTGTTGGATAATCCCGGTTTTGCAGAACAAAATGGTATACCTAACATGCATGAATTAAAAAGGTTTGGTGTATGTTTATGTAGATACCTCCACGATATGTCTCTTAGAGTAATTACATCGATTACATCGGAAAAGGTTCTTGACGAATCAGCATTTATGGCATTTTACAACGCGATATTTTATCTTGGTATCGATGTAGGTACGTTTGTTGTGAGCGATACAGGAAGCAATGCGTTAGATTTAGAATATTTACGCTCAGTCAGAAGATTACAAAGAATAAGCAGGGAACTTGAGAAACGTAAAGCAGCTAATGAAACTCATTTAGGTGATTCCAAGGGTACAAGGCGCGAGGCTTTAATGCGCAATCCGCATTATCTTCGAAGACAATCTGGTATACAAAAAATGGAGAAATATATCACAGACGCACTAGTAAACGCTGATGAAAGAGATAGTGCCACAGGTCAAAACTATTCACGTAAATTACATATAGCAGTTGGGTATGATCCTCCTGAAGCCTCAAAACCAGTGAAACTCGACGAGAGAAAACGTGGTCCTATTATTTATACTATTCGTCATATAAAACAGCATTGTCCTGATCTTTACGGCCAACCACAAGCGGCGGCGGCAGGACCGGCACCAGGAGGAGGAGGGAAACCCCATAAAACAAGAAGGGTCAAACGAAACAAGTCTCGGAATTTCCGGAATAAATCTAGGGTTAGGCGTACTCGTCGACGCGTGATAAAAAGAAAAAATAATAAAAAATAAT
>JAIXVT010000267.1 GCA_027482725.1 Pseudomonadota bacterium
AGATCCCACAAGCGCTTCTATCTCTTTTCTTGCATCAATCCCTATCGACTTAATTTTTTTTGCGCCCGCTCCAATAACCATCCCCTTTTGGCTTTCCCTTTCTACATAGATCCATGCACTAATCCGAACGGGCTTTTCATTTTCCTTAAATGAATCAATCTCTACAGCGCAAGAATAAGGAAGCTCATCACCTAGATGGAGAAAAAGTTGCTTGCGAACAAGCTCACTTACAAAAAATCTCACCGGGCGATCAGATATCTCATCATTCGTACCAAAAAAAGGCTCCCCTTCAGGAAGAACCGTAAACAAATCGTTAATCACATCATCGACACCGGTCCCGTGTTTTGCAGAAATCGTATGTACTTTTACGGATTTCCGAATAGACTCACGCAAGCGATCACACCACTGTTTCAACCAATCCGATGAATACAGCTTCAAATCCGCCTTATTGATTAAGACATAAACCGGGGCATTTGCTCCCTGTAGAAATGGCAATAAAATTTCCTCGGCTTTTTCCTGAGATTTAGGATCGATCAAATAGAAAACAGCATCAGGAGCATCTAGCGCACGCCGTGCTTCTTGTACCATGTAAGCATTTATTCCCCCATCATCTGCCCGATGAATACCCGGAGTATCGACAAACACGACCTGGCCGCGTTCATCTTGAAAAATCCCTCTAATCTGGTCACGTGTGGTCTGAGCCTTTGGGGTCACAATAGAGATTTCACTCTCTAAAAGATGGTTCAACAGAGTCGACTTACCTGAATTAGGACGACCCACTAAAGCAACAATTCCTGTTTTCATAATACAAATTTCTCGTCATTCAATAATACAAGCGCTTCTCGCGCCGCGCTTTGCTCCGCATCTTTTTTTGAAGATCCTTTTGCACGTGCCAGTACTCGATCTAAAGCTTTAACTTCAACATTAAAAAGCTTCGCGTGGTCCGGCCCTGAGGTGCCAATCAAGTGATAGGTCGGAGTAACTTTAAACTTTCCCTGAAGAGACTCCTGAAGACGGGTTTTATAATCTACAAAAGAAAACTTAGATTCGTCGTTCTTAAAAAGCGGCTCAAACAAGTGGCGTACTACAGTGTACACCGAATGAAATCCCCCATCGATGTAAATTGCAGCAATAAGAGCTTCGAATGCACTGGACAGAATAGAGGGCTTTTCTGCGCCACCCGTCCGTGACTCTCCCTTACCCAACAAAATCTGTTGACTCATTCCTAATGACTTTGCAATCTCCGACAACGTTTTTTCATTTACAACTGCGGCTCGCATTTTAGACAACTGCCCCTCTGTTGCCTCGGGAAAAGACTCTAAGAGCAAATCAGAAATCACTAGATCCAAAACAGCATCGCCCAAATACTCAAGTCTCTCGTTGTCTCGGTATGCCAGCGGCTTTTCTGGATGATTCTCGTGCCCATAAGAAACATGGGTCATCGCCTGTAGGAATAGACGCTCATCGCCGAACCGATAGCGAATTTTTTCCTGAAAATAAATACGTTGCTCAGTTGGAGAAAGCTTAAGCTCCGACCCCGCGCTCATAACAGTGCTCCCCCAAAAAAAGGCGTTGATGCGGACACCGTCATCTGATTTTTAAACGCGTCACTTGAGCAAGAAAATTCCGACAGACTGATCACATCACCAAGAGCAACCACTTCAAGCTGGGATCGCAGAATAAACCATTCCCGAAAACGCACTTTAACCCTCATGTTCGAATAGTCCTGATCATCAGCCTTGAACCAAACACGCTGGTAATTCCGAGTGAACCCCGACCACCAGAGTCCTGAAAAATCAGGCCCCTTTACACGACACTCCACAAGCACATCGTCAAACTCTGCATGAGCTAACCCGGACTCATATTGATCACGGCTCCACTGAATCCATCGATCAAGCCCCAATGCATTCAACTCTTGCGCTCTTTTTTTTCGATCACCGAATGGAACCACTTCTTTCAATTTTACCGCGGGGGTTCCGGCACGTTCTGAATAGGGAAAAACATGGAGGCGTGTCCACGGTAAGCGGGATAATCGTGATTTCATGGACTCAAAATCGGCCAACGACTCTCCGGGGAACCCCACAATCACATCCATTCCAATAAATACTCCGGGAATAGCTTGATGAATCCGATTCAAACGCTCTTCCACACTTTCGGTTTGATATTTTCGTTTCATCAAGCGGAGTACTTTTGTCTCACTGTGCTGCAACGATACGTGAAAATGGGGGCATAACCTCTTATCAGAACTCATCAGGTGTATGAGTCGATCTGAAATTTCTGTTGGATCTAAAGAGCTTAATCTTAGGCGCTCAAGAGAAGTCTCTTTGAGAATTCGTTCGACAAGATCATCAAAAAGATCTCGGTGCTTAAGATCCGACGAAACCAAGTCGATTCCGTACTCGCCGATATTTGTCCCCGTTAAAACAACCTCGCGGAAACCCTGGTTAACAAGCCGGAGTACACTTTCAATTACACGGTCAGCAGGGAGAGAGCGGGACGGACCCCTCCCATACGGAATAATGCAATAAGTACAGAATGAATTGCATCCCTCTTGAATTTTGAGAAATCCACGCGTTCTACGGGTTGAATCCCCGGTTCTTCGGTCAGAAAAATCCTGAAATGACTCTTGCCACTCGCGGTCCAAAGGGTGACGAGATTTCAGCTCCCCATAAGGAATAAGACTGCCGAGAACAGCGGCAGTGTCCGATTCGGTTTGCCCTTGAGTGGGGATTAACTTTGAAGCCTGAATCTGCTTACTGACCAATTCGGCCAAATGAGATTTGTTCTGATTGCCCACAACGTAAGATAGTCCAGGAACTTTTATTGACAGCTCCGGATCCACTTCTGCACCACAACCGGTATAAACGATTTTAGCGCGGGGATTTTTTTTTGAAAAAACCCTTACTTCTCGCTGACTTTGTCGGTCCGCTTCGTCTGTTACAGTGCAAGAATTAACAACAATAACATCGGCTATCTTTTCATCGCTAGTAGACTCCCAGCCTTGTTGCAAGAACTGAGATTCAATATCTTGTCCATCTGAAAAATTAGCTTTGCACCCCAAGGATTTTACATAAACTTTCATGCCGTCTCTCTCCATTCGACGGATCTCACCAAGGCGCTCCCAATGATTTCTTCATGATCAACAAATGCGACGCTCTGCCCGGGGAACAACGGGAACTCAGCACTCGAAATAGATTCTTTAAACTGAACAACTCCGGTGTTCCCTTCAAAAAGCTGGATATTGATTTCTGGAGACTCGAAGGGACCGAAAGAAAGAGTTGCCTTCATGGGGACATACGGAGATGAATGATTCGCGTGAACAAGATGAGTGAGCACTATTTTTTTTATCCAACGCTGAGACAGGGGTCCCACTAAAATCTCTTGGCGCCCAGAAACAAAATCAAGAATAGAAACAGACTCTGTTTGTCCTTCAGGACAAAATTCTTCCCCATAATAGCGGGAAAGGAAATGAGTTACTTGACCTACACTTTGCCCTTGAAGATTGACATAACTCCATTTTCCAAACACATCTTGAGGAATATCTGTAATCGCCGATTGGACAAGCTGGTCCACAGCAGAAGCACTTGAAAACTCTGAACCTCCGGACTGGAGTTCAAGTTCGGCAATCAATCGATCCGCCATCAATTTTGAAAACGAACCTAGAGGCATCTCTAAAACATCTAAATCCTGACTAGGCACTGCCATCACCCACTCGGACTGATCCATATCCCTCTCTAAAGCACGGAGTAATCGCGCCGATGATCCCTCGTGCGTTTGAACTCGTGCCCAATGGCCTGTTGCAATTTTCTGACATCCAAGTTTCTGTCTGAGTTCTAAAAGCTTGGGGAATAAAAAATCCTGATGAAAAATTGCTGCCGCAGAATAAAGCTGATGTGCGCCAATTCTGGACACGACTTGATCGACAAGCACCGCCCGTACCTCTTGTTCACATGAAATCACCTGAACAGGAACACCGAGTTTTTTTTCAAACTCATGAACAAAGTTTTGTGAATTTCCCGAGAAATCGAAATGCACCGGAACTATCGGCTGTCCCTGACGTTTGAGGAGCCAAGCGACCATTAGACTACTGGGATTTCCGCTCAATGCGACAAGAGTTTTTACAGGTTTATTCACGACACCCGTCCCATTTGAATACTCGGTTTTTTTGATCCTACCAATTCGCTTAACTCTTTCACAAAACCATCTATAGCATCAATTGTCGTCGAGAGTCCCAAAGAAACACGCAGAGAGTTCAATGCCAAATGTTCTGAATATCCCATTGCCACCAGCACCGGATTGGGCCCGGCAATTTGCGACTGACACGCGCTCCCTCGACTGACGGAATAGCCTTTTAAATCTAAAAGCTCCATCCAATTTTGGTAGCGATCAAAACCCGGGATCATCAGATGAACCGTGTTTGCGACGCGTTCAACATCCGCATTTGCAAGAATAACACCGCGAATATCTCGGTTTAAGCTACGCTCGAGGTGACAGCGCAGAGGATAGACCGTATTCTGATAACGATCGGGATCAATGTTTCGCGCGGCCAATTCGCAAAGAAAAACTCCGAGTATGTTTTCAGTACCCCCGCGTCGACCGAATTGTTGAGTTCCATATATCACCGGAGTCCACATCTGAGGGGACCTGAGCCAAGTTACACCCACCCCGCTTGGGGCGCCGATTTTTGTCGACGTCACCGTGATTGCGTCTGCCCCCCAAAGGTCTTGATCGAATTTAATTTTTCCCCATGCCTGACAAGCATCAAGATGAATCAACGAGCGGGGACAATGAAGACGAATTTTTGAAATCGTCTCGTTGAGCGCCGGAAATATCACACCGGTTTCCGAATTGACTAAGTACAGGGTGAACACATTCAACACCGTA
>JAIXVT010000152.1 GCA_027482725.1 Pseudomonadota bacterium
GTTTGCGGAAGGCCAAAAAAATCATGGCACTGTCCCGCAAGCTCTCGGTCTCCCTCGGTGCCGATCGCAATAATTTTCCCCCCCCGGGCTTTTACTTCTTGGAGGTTAGAAACAGTTTTCAGGTAAAGATCATCTTGTGGGGCAAGCACGATCGTGGTCACTTGGTCGTCGATATAGGCGATGGGACCATGTTTCAATTCTCCGGCGGCAAACCCTTCGGCAGGGACATACGTGAGTTCTTTCAATTTCAGTGCGCCTTCAAGAGCGAGCGGGTAGAGAGGCCCTCTCCCGATAAATAATACTAACCTCGATTGAGCCATGGACTTTCCCGCTTGGATGTATTTTTCCGCATGGGTGAGCACCCGGTCTAAATCGTGTGGGAGGCGCGCTAAAGCATGAAACGCCTCGGTTTGACCCACGCCACGGAGTCGGGCAACGTCCAATGCCAGTGCGCTCAGAACGGTGAGTTGTGCGGTAAATGCTTTGGTTGATGCAACTCCGATTTCAGGGCCCGCTTTTGTGGGGTATTGAAATGAGGATTCCCGAGCAATCGTCGATGTTGGGACATTGCAAATGCTGAACGTTGAGCAACCCGCTTCGTTTGCAAGACGGAGTGCGGCAAGTGTGTCTGCGGTTTCACCGCTTTGAGAGATGACCCCAACCACGGTGCCCGGTTCAAATACCGGGCTTCGGTAGCGGAACTCACTTGCGATATCCACGTGGCAATCCAAACGGGACCAGCGTTCAAAAAAGTATTTGGCGACAAGGGCCGCATGGTACGACGTTCCGCAGGCAATGAGGTAGAGGCGCTTGACGTTTTTCCAGAGAACTTCATTGGCTTTCAAGTGATCCCAATGAAATCCTTGGGTTTCAGCTTCGGGAAGCCTTCCCGAAAGGCTGTCAGCTACAACGATGGGCTGTTGGAAAATCTCCTTGAGCATGAACGTTTCATATCCGTCTTTTTCTACTTTTTCTGCGGACCATTCCAAAGTTTCATACGCTGAAGGCCGGAATGGGGCTGATTTGGGGGCGTGGATAGGATTCCAAAATGAAGTTTTAGAATCGAGCCAAAAGATGCTGTTTTTAGGCAAGATAAATGCTTTTAGGCTGTGCTGCAATGTGGCTTGTAGGTCCGATGCTACAAAAAAACCATGTTCGGTTGGGGCAATAACCATTGGGGCTCCCATTTGAGCTCCAAAGATGTGATCCTCCAGGTCTCGGAACATGGCCACAAAAGCATAATGGCCTTCAATATGTTCGAGAGCCTGTTTTATGGCTTGAATCGCGATCTGGCGCTTTTCTGCCAAGGGTAAATTTTTCCAGTGTGATCCCGAGAGTTGGGCGCGTTGATGCTCAATCCAAGCCGCAAGAACTTCTGAGTCGGTTTGTGAAACAAATTGAAATCCTTTTTTACTGAGAACTTCTTTGAGCGCAATGTGGTTTTCAATGATCCCGTTATGAACCAAAACCAGCTCCCCGGACCGGTGAGGGTGAGCATTGATTTCACTTGGACCACCGTGGGTTGCCCAACGGGTATGAGCAATGCCTTGGGTCGCTGTCGATGGCGATGAGGAAAGTTGGTTTTCCAGTTCAGCAACAGGGCCGACAGCTCGAAAAATCTGGAAATCTTTAGGGGAGTAAAGCGCGATCCCCGCAGAGTCATAGCCTCGGTATTCAAGTTTTTTTAACCCTTCAATCAAAAAAGGTTGAGCTGGTTTCGATCCTGTATATCCAATGATTCCGCACATAGTTGTAATCAGCTTAAAACAGTCTTCTCAAATTGGGGAGAACAGGGTTAGGCTTCAAAAAAAACAATTTTTTATCGAGAAAGGATTAAAAAATGAAAGTCTTTTTTAGTTTTGCTCTAATTTTGGGGTTGAGCTCGTCGGTGCTCGCCGAAACAAAAAAATCCGTAAAAACCGCAAAAAAAGCGACCGAAGTCACCTTGACTGTGGATCCGGTGGCAAGCCAAATCAAGTGGACCGGTAAGAAGAAGATTGTTGCCGTAGGCAGCGTTCACACAGGAACCGTGGCGGTTAAAGAAGGGCAGTTGATTGCCGATGAAAAAGGCTTGAAGTCCGGAACAATCGTAGTCGATTTAACTAAAATCACTAACGAAGATGTGAAGGATGCGGATTACAACAAAAAGCTCGTGAGCCACCTCCAGGGCGAGGATTTCTTTTTCACCCAAAAGTATCCCACGGCTGAATTTAAGCTAAAAAAGTTTACCGAGGTCGTGAATGTCGCTCCGGGCGCGCCGAATGCTAAGGCCGAAGGTACCCTAAAAATTCGAGGCATCGAAAAACCGGTAACCTTGTCTTTTTTCTACACTCCCCAAGAAGGTGCTGTCGCCATTAAAGGTACGACGGAAATTGACCGTACTCAGTTTGGGATCAAGTACAATGACGAGTCTAAATTCTCGATTGCGAATCTTAAAGACAAGGTCATTGAAAACAAGTTTACGCTTGAGTTCGATGTTGCCGCTAAAAAGATCTAAGCTCAGTCGATAAGCGATTGATCAGATGATTTATTCGGTGATTTATTCGGTGATTTATTCGGTGATTTATTCGGTGATTCATCGGCCGGAGTCCCAAAGGGGTTCCGGCTTTTTTTCATTCCTTTTGGGCGCCATGGTGTAACCTTTCGGCAGAAAGAAGCGTATTCGCGTTTGAGTGAACTTGAGCATCAACTGCATTCATGGATGTCTTTGGCTTTACAGGGTGACGCCCAGGCCTACCACAATGTTTTGGATGCCTTGGCGATTCGGCTCCGTGAGTATTTGGGCCGACTTTGGAATGCACGTAGGGCTCGTTCGCCGGAACAGGTGGAAGACTTGGTTCAAGATGTACTGTTGATCATTCATCGTAAGCGGCATCTCTACGATCCAGCTCGGCCCTTTTTGCCTTGGGTTTACACGCTGACCAGGCACCGACTCATTGATCAAATGAGAGAGTCTGGCCGCCAGGTCGAGACTACGGCTTGGATAGAAGATTTTGATCAGGTGGCATTTGTGAGTTTTGAGGAGATTTTCTCCGCCAAGGATCAGGTCGGTTTCATTTTA
>JAIXVT010000230.1 GCA_027482725.1 Pseudomonadota bacterium
CCCCGCAATTGACGGATCCTGTTAACCCAAGCCGCTCGACCATCACGCATTAACTCCTCAGAAATAGCCGGAATAAACTCAACCGATTCCGAACCTAAATCAGGCAGGCTCTGCTCGCTCCACCAACCCAACGCTATTCCTGCTGCAAGCGCTGCTCCCCGTGCAGTTGCATGAGATTCAGCGCTTCGCACCACACGCAACCCAGACACATCGGCTTGTTTTTGCACCAAGAGCGAATTCTCCACTGCGCCACCGTCTACAGATAACTCGCGCAAATCTGCGCCATCAGCGATCATCGCCTGGATCACGTCATCTATGCTCCGAACAATTCCATCCAAAGCAGCATGAGCTAAGTGTGCAGATGTTGTTGCGCGCTCGATTCCAAAAATTACGGCACGGACTTCAGGATCCCAGTACGGCGCACCGAGCCCTACGAACGCGGGAACAAAAACAACCCCACCCGAATCAAGGACTTTTTTAGCTAGGACTTCAATTTCGGGTGCGTCTTTGATTAAACCTAATCCGTCCCGAAACCACTGGACGACTGCTCCTGCCATAAATGATGAACCCTCAAGAGCGTAACGACAGCCCGTGCCTAAATCCCAAGCGATCGTGGTTAATAACCGGTGTTGGCTTTTTTGAACGACTTCTCCGGTGTTCACCAATAAAAAAGCGCCTGTGCCATAGGTGCATTTACCTTGCCCCGCGTGCACTGCGTTTTGTCCCAAAAGGGCGCTTTGTTGATCACCGATCATCGCGGTGATCGGCACCCCATCGGGCACGCCGGGTAAGTTTTTAGTAAAACCAAAATGACTTGATGTGGCTTGAATTTTCGCTAAAAAATTCGGATGAATTCCGAATGCACTACACAGATCGTGATCCCAAAATTTAGGCTGCCGAAGTGCAAGTAAAGCTGTGCGACTTGCATTGGTGACATCCGTGCAATACCCCTCACCGTCGGTCAAGCGGTGCAAGAGCCAAGTATCTACGGTTCCCAGTTTGAGGTCATCAGATTGATAGGCTTGGCCCACGGCGGGTACATGGTCTAAAGCCCAGCGAATTTTTGAACCTGAAAAATAGGGATCGAGAATTAATCCCGACTTGTCTTGTACTAATGTCTCGAGACCTTTTAATTTTTGCTCATGGCACCACTGAGCCGTGCGCCGATCTTGCCAAACAATAGCGCGCGTTAACGGTGCTCCGGTTGAGCGCGACCAAAACCCCACGGTTTCGCGTTGATTCGTAATGCCTATTCCTGAAATTTTAAAGTCTCCTTGGACAGTTGCACTCTTAAGTACCTGCTCAAGACTTTTTAAACTGGAGCTCCAAATCTCATCGAGATCATGCTCTACCCAGCCAGAAACTGATTTTTGATCGGATATGTCTTGTCCGGTGTACTGTTTAAACTCCGTCCCGTGAAAAGCTACAACTTGGGCATCACGATCAAATAAAAATACTTTTGATGATGTTGTGCCTTGATCAAATACCAAAATGTATTCGTTTTTCATTTCGAGGGCAGTCTCCCCGTTTTTCCATAAACAAAATGCCAAGCCATTTGCGCACAGAACCGAGATGTTAAATCCCCATGATCAAGCGGGGGGGACAGTTCAAAAAAACCGACAGACACACCCTTTTTTCGCGTCCTTACCCATTCCATCATTTCAAAACCGTCAGTGGCGCAAAATCCTTCGGCTTGGGGCGATGATACACCCGGCGCATAGGCGTAAGAAAACGCATCCAGATCTACGGATAAAAAAACGGCATCGCATTTATGCTCTAACCTTAACCACTCGGCTTTAAATTGTTTAAACCGCTGACGAGGATCGCGCAGTCGATCCCAAGTCACCCTACGGATACGGTTTGCACGGACGTATTCAAACAACTCAGGGGCGTTGGCATGAGCCTGAATTCCAAACTCCACGAGATTTCGCGCCCGAAGAATGCCCTCCTGAATCAACCTCCGGAAAGGAGCACCACTCGACATCGGAACATGAGGTTCGTGATAACGGCGTAAATCAAAATGAGCATCGACGTTTAAAACACCCACTGTGCCACGACCCGCAAACGCCTTGATCCACGGATAGGCGTAGTCGTGCCCACCACCAATCACCACGGGACAACGTCCTTGGTTGAACGCCTCCCCAACGGCCTCCTGCGCGCGATGATAATTGGTCTCCAAATCTTGCCCCAAAGCCAAGAGACCTACAGAGATGGCGTTTTCAGGAAATTTACGCCAAATTTCGCTAAACGCTTGAGGCCCAAGACTTGCCCCTGAGCGGCCGTTCAGCGCGCGAATTCCAAGGTCATCGGGGAACCCTAGGATCTGAACACGTTTATGTAATTCTTGTGAAAAATTGCAGGGACTGGCGTTTTCCATTAGGCTTGATCTTGTAGGGAATCCCAAAAAAAATGAACAAAGAAAACATCAAAAGATGGTTCGTCCATGTTGCGGACGAAAAGTATGATGGCCCACTCACCGACATCGAAGTGCAAGAGCGTTTAGCTCAAAACTTGGTGCGCTCAGATACCTATGTGTGGAAAGAGGGGATGACCGAATGGAAGCCTTCAAAAGAGGTCTCTGAAATTCAAGAACTCAAAAAATCCATCCCGCAAACTCCATCTGCGGCCTCATCTTCTGCGCCGTTCAACGCATCTTCAGAATCGGGACCATCGGGCGCAACGCTCCAAATCGGCGATAAAAACGGGATACGTCTGTTTCCCGCAAAAAAATTAGGACTCGCCCTGGGAACAAGTGTGGGTCTTTTTGTGGTTTTGATTGCCGGAGTTATCGCACTATCCCATGTGCCCAGCGAAGGATTACATCAGTCCATTCGTCCTTTACTGCTCAAGATTTCCTACCGATTGCCCTTTACTCAGCCTTGGATCCGGCTCATTCCAAAAATAGCCGCCCTCCAGGATGAAGACGTTCAAGAGCTTACCCAAGCCCTCACGGTTACCGCAGAATCCAGCCCAAAAATTGCGGTAGCATTAGCGCGCCAAGATTTAAAACGTCCCTATTTTTTTATTACGTCCAACCTCCCCAAAAATACGGTTGTGGAACTGTATGCCGTGGGCAAGGAGGGAACGCTGGTCAATCAACTGGAAGCACGCGGAAAAATCAGCTTTAAGCTTGCAGATGGGATTACGCGCACCGAAGTGATGCTGAACGAATCGGGTGGGAACCTGCCCGCAGGGGAATACACCATCATCGCAGTAGAATCCACCGATCAAACCCCTGAAATTAAATCTGAAATCAGCCGTCTTGTGCCCTATCGCG
>JAIXVT010000190.1 GCA_027482725.1 Pseudomonadota bacterium
AGCGGGAATACAAAAGGTGCCCCACCGCGTGTTCATCCCCGCCCAAGTAAAAGTCCACAGGCATCCAGTACTTTTCGGCTTCTTTTGAAAACGGAGCCTCGTCGTTATGAGGATCACAGAACCGCAAGAAGTACCAAGATGACCCCGCACTTCCGGGCATGGTGTCGGTTTCACGCATCCAGGTTTCCACGTCGCGCTTCACGGTTTTCCATTCGTTCATTACGGAGAGCGGACTTTCCCCGGTGCCGGACGGCTCATAACGTTCGACTTCGGGCAGAGTTACGGGGAGGTCGTGATCGCTCACTCCACTGATGCGCCCGTCGTCGTGCTTGATCAGCGGAAAGGGTTCGCCCCAATACCGTTGGCGGGAAAACAACCAATCTCGGAGTTTATATTTTACGCTGCCGCGACCGATGCCATTTTTCTCGGCCCATTCGACCACTTTTTTAATCGCAGTTTTTGAATCTAAGCCGTTAATAAAATCGGAATCAAACGCAATACCATCGGCGTTGATCACGGATTTAATTTCTAGACCGAATTTTTGTGCAAAATCCTGATCGCGTTCATCGTGCCCAGGGACGCCCATCACGGCACCCGTGCCGTAACCCATCATGACGTAATCCGCGATCCAAATCGGGATGCGTTTTTGTGTTACGGGGTGGAGCGCATAAGCGCCCGTAAAACAGCCGGTTTTTTCTTTGGACTGATCTTGGCGCGCAACTTCAGATTTGCGAGATGCTTGCGCAATATAGGCTTGTACCTCTTCGTGACAAGAGGAGTGCGTGATCAGGCCGACCAACGGATGCTCGGGGGCCAGTACCGCAAAAGTAACCCCCCACAACGTGTCGGGGCGAGTGGTGTACACTTCCAAACGTTTTCCGCCAGAGTTTTCAATTTCAAACTTAAGCTCTAAGCCCTCAGATTTTCCGATCCAATTGCGCTGGAGCTGTTTCGTACTTTCCGGCCAATCTAGTCCGTCCAAATCTGTTAATAAACGCTCAGCATAGGCCGTGATTTTTAACATCCATTGTTTCATCGGAACGCGAAAAACCGGGTGACCGCCACGTTCACTTTTCCCATCGACCACTTCTTCGTTTGCTAAAACGGTTTTGAGCTCGGGACACCAATTCACATCCACTTCTTTTTGGTAGGCAAGCCCCCGCTCAAACAGGCGCAAAAAAATCCACTGCGTCCATTTGTAGTAATCCGGCGCACAGGTCGACACTTCGCGCGACCAATCATAACTAAACCCCAAGCGCTTTAACTGCCTGCGGAAACTATCAATCGCGCCTTGTGTGGTTTTCTCCGGATGAACACCGGTTTTTATCGCATGTTGCTCTGCCGGTAATCCAAACGCGTCCCAACCCATCGGGTGCAATACGTTGTACCCGCACGCGCGTTTGTACCGGGCCAAAATATCGGTTGCGGTATAGCCCTCCGGATGTCCCACGTGCAATCCCGTGCTGGACGGGTACGGGAACATATCCAATACGTAGTACTTAGGCTTCGTGCTGTGGTCTTGGGATTGAAACGAATGTTGTTTTTCCCAGAGGGCCTGCCACTTAGGTTCGATCTGCGCGGGGTTGTAGGTCATGAAGGGAAGGATACCAGAAAAGGAAACGCCGATCTGCGGGAGTTGTCCCTGAACAGATCGGCGCAAAGATTCAACGAGAGAACTAGAAACTCAACGTTGCAGCTTCAGCTTTTGCCGCGCGGTCCGTCGGATACACCGGTGCTAGGCTTGCCACTTTAGCTTTTGCGTCGTCGAACAATTTTTTGTTCTCTGTTTTTTTAGCCACTTTCGCGACTTCTAGCCAAAACATGGGCACATTGGGCACAAGCTCTACGGCCTTTAGCAAATTGGCTTCGGCTTCTTTTAAATTCCCAAACCCAAGCCCCAAAGGCTTACGGATCACTTGTGGGGTATCGGTGAGCTTTAAGTGCGTTCGGCCCAAAACATAATGCGCAAGGCCTAAAGTTTCGGGATCGGTGGGCTTAAGGTCTAACGCTTTTTGAGCTTCGTCCCGCACTTGTTTTACAAATTCTTTTGCTTCAAGAACACCCTTAAAAAGGGCAATTTTACCTAAAGCCGACGCCTTACGGATGTGTGCGATCGCAGAGTCCGGGTTCTTTTTTAACGCCTCTTCAGCAAAGGCTAACGACTGCTGATAGGCTTTTTCTTGCTCTGATTTTTCTTTGAGATCGTCGCCTCGGAAAATTTCGACACGCGACATGCGCCAGAGGGCATCAAATTGCTTGGACGCATCTTGACCTGCTTCTTTTAATTTGGTTTCTAAAAGGGACTTGGCCTCAGTAAATTTTGAATCCAAGCTCAATTGATCTACAGCGGTAGTCCAAGATGTGGACTCTTTTGCAGATGAACTCTGTGCGTTTTTTGCGCCTGATTTTGCGGTATTAGCCCGCACGCCCATTCCGCCCATCAGTGATAGTGCCAAAGCCGCAGGTACCGCACTCAATTCAAAAAGTTTTAGCATCGAAATTTTTTTCATAACTTTTCCCTTCAATTGATGCAGTATAGGCTTCATGAAGAAATCGTCAATGCAGGTTTTTTTTATCCTTGGTCTCATTTTTTCATCGGTGTCTAGTCTCCAGGCTCACGCCCAACTCCGTGAGCGGTTTTACCTTTGGGGACAAAAAAACTTTGATCAAAAAGGTGTCGAACAACAAGGCGAACTGTGGGCCAGTGAGCGCATCTTATTAGATCAAGATGGTGCCAACCTTTTACAGTTGGGCGTTCAGGTGCGTGCTACTCAAATTGGCGAAAATCTAACGAGCGGTGGCATGAGCCACAATAACCTTTCTTCACTTTGGGCCGTGGTACCCCAGGCGTATTGGCTTTACAGTTTTAATGACGAATACTCCTTGATTGCCAACCTTCGCGTGGGATCGTTTTCGGATCAACTCCGGTTTGCTCTCCGTGATTTTCGCGTAGAGGGCGCGGTTATTGTTGATAAGGTTTTAAAAAACGGAATGACCGTGGGTTTAGGCGCAAGCCGCACGACCAATTTAGGTCGCCTGCTTTACTTGCCGTTGCTCCACATTTTGTATCCTATTAACGACAAGTGGTTGCTTGATGTCATCCTTCCCGGTCGCGGTGAAATTGCCTACCTTCCGGATAACAAAACCGAAATCCGGTAAAATGAGAAAGTCCATTTTCAGAACAGACGATTATCAGTTCCTGACGATCATCAGTTTCCAAAG
>JAIXVT010000296.1 GCA_027482725.1 Pseudomonadota bacterium
CGAACTATCAGTTGCTGATTTAAATACAATTCTTTCTAGTCGGGACTACCGCCAGGGATTTATGTGTGTTGTAGCACTCACTCTTCTTGATGCCTCTAAATTTAATTTGGCGGATATTTGTCAAGCGCTTAAGAGACCAAGATTTACTCCCTATCTTGGTAGGAAGTCTTGTCCAGTTACTACTCCTCTTTTTCCTAAGATTATCGAAGCTGATCATGTTATCGGTGCTTTCTCCGGTTATTTTTCAATAATAGAATCTAAAGCTGGTGAGAAATCGAGCCAAATTAGTGAGCTTATTTGGTCAGATGGAATGGAGTCTGGCGTTGCAAAAGATATTGAAGTCCAAAGAAATGATCGGCTTATCTGTCGTAGTCGATGGCAATTTGCTGATCGAATTGAAAACATTGCTTTCATTAAGGGTGAAACATGAACTTCAGCCTAATAGAAATGAAAAATGGTCTAGAGCGTGCTGCGTTAGTAGAGCAAGGTAGATCACTCTATGAAGAGCATCAGTGGCTATGGAAATTCTTTTCAGGAAAAGATGGGCAAAAAAGAGATTTTATCTATAGAAAGGTTAAGAATGAATTTGGACTACCAAAGTTTTATGTAGTGTCACCTAGTGTACCGGTAAGGATTAATAGCGCATGGGAGGTTAGGACTCAAACATATCGACCAATAGTTGAATCTGGCGGAAAATTTAGATTTGAATTGCGGGTGAATCCCGTGGTTACTCGTAAGGTACAGGCGGGTGATCTTGATAACATTAAGTCTCGAAGAGATGATGTTGTTATCAGCGAAAAGAAAAAAATTCTTGATCAGTATGGTGTTTGTAAGTGGAGTGACTTATCAGCTCTGAAAGATGTAAAAATTGATGTTCATGATCTGATTTATTCCTCTTGCTTAAATTGGATTAGAGCTCGAGAGGGTAAGCTTGGGTTTCGTGTGTTTGGTGGGTTTAGGGCGGATTCTTATACAAAAAATTACCCCGGAAAGAAGAGTATTGTTTTTTCCAGTGTAGATGTTTCCGGCGTTTTAGAGGTTACGTCTAAGGAAGAGTTTACAAAAACTTTGTATACCGGTATTGGGCGATCAAAGGCTTTTGGTTGCGGATTATTACTCATTAAACGAGTTGAGTAATGGTCAATAAGGTGATGTCTCCACTGAAGCCGTTAATGATGAAAGATCGATTTTCCATGATTTTTATCCAATATGGACAAGTCGATGTCATAGACGGTGCTTTTGTTGTCGTAGATGTTACTGGTGCCAGAATACATATTCCAGTGGGTAGCGTAGCGTGCATTATGCTTGAGCCGGGGACCCGAGTTTCACATGCAGCGGTACGTCTTGCGAGCACAGTCGGGACACTTTTGGTGTGGGTTGGGGAAGCTGGGGTTCGCTTGTACTCATCTGGTCAGCCCGGTGGCGCGAGAGCCGATAGGTTACTTTACCAAGCGAAGCTTGCTCTGGATGATGAGTTAAGGTTAAAAGTTGTCAGAAAGATGTATGAACTTAGATTTGATGAACCTGCGCCAGAACGCCGTAGTGTAGAGCAACTTCGCGGATTAGAGGGAGCGAGAGTTCGTGAGATGTATAAGCTTATGGCGCGCCAGTTTAATGTAGAATGGCGAGGACGTAATTACGATGTTCATGATTGGGAGAGTGGGGATCTGCCTAACAGATGTCTATCTGCGGCAAATTCGTGTTTATATGGATTATCCGAGGCGGCGGTATTAGCCGCTGGTTACGCTCCGGCGGTGGGGTTCATACATACAGGAAAACCGTTGTCCTTTGTTTACGATATTGCTGATATATTTAAGTTTGAAACAGTAGTTCCCGTTGCGTTTAAAATTGCATCCAGATCACCAGCCAATCCGGATAGGGAAGTTCGTCTTGCTTGTAGGGATATGTTTAGATCCACTCGATTGTTGGACAGAATTATTCCTACCATAGAAGAGGTTTTATCTGCCGGTGGAATTCATCCTCCTGAACACCCCCCTGAAAGCGTTCCTCCGGCAATTCCAAATGCCGAATCTATCGGTGAAAAAGGACATCGCACAAAATGAGCGTCGTTGTAGTTGTTACTGAGAATGTGCCGCCGCGATTGCGCGGTAGACTAGCGGTATGGCTAGTAGAAATTCGTGCAGGTTTATTCATTGGGGATGCGGGACGGCGACTACGTGAAATAATTTGGGAACTTTGCAGCGAGAATGTTGAGCAAGGTAATATCGTAATGGCATGGGGAACAAATTCTGAATCTGGATATGACTTTCAAACGTTAGGTTCTAACCGAAGACGCCCCGTCGAATTTGATGGTTTGAGGTTAGTTTCTTTTGATCCTGCTTCTGAGATTGACTCCACTAAAATCACATAATTGGTATCGGTGGTTTTTTTAGTTGCACAAATGCTCTTTGATAACAGATATTTGCAACAAGTATGTTCCCCACGCATGTGGGGATGAACCGACTTTGAATTTAAATTTACACAAATTGACGGCATGTTCCCCACGCATGTGGGGATGAACC
>JAIXVT010000315.1 GCA_027482725.1 Pseudomonadota bacterium
AGCCCAGCGCGATAAACGTGAGGATGATCGCTACTTTTACAAACACGATGACATTGTTCATTACCGCGCTTTGTCGGATCCCACGGTAAAGGACTAAGCCTACAAATAAGGCCACAAAACTCGCGGGCAAATTCCAGATACCCATAATCGGAGTTATGCCGTCGGCGGCAGTCGCTACGGTTTCAAAAGGCCCTTTCGTAAACCTGAGGAGCGTTTCTCCGATCGGAATCCCTAGCGTTTTCGTGATCAGTGACACTAAATATCCTGACCAAGATGTCGAAACCGTAACCGCACCAAATGCGTATTCTAAAATCAAATCCCAGCCGATGATCCATGCAATGAACTCGCCTAGGGTTGCGTACGAATACGCGTAGGCCGATCCTGCAACCGGAACCATGGCAGCCATTTCTGCATAACATAGCCCCGCAAACGCGCATAAAATTCCGCCGATGATAAAACTATAAACAATCCCAGGGCCCGCATAATTTGCTGCGGCGGTGCCTGTTACGGAAAAAATCCCGGCACCAATAACGCCACCAATGCCCAGCAAGGTGAGGTTTAGTGCGGTGAGATGGCGTTTGAGTTCGGTTTTGCCTTCACCCATGTTGGGGTTATTCGCATCGGCAATAATTTGCCTCAGATTTTTTTTCGCAAAAAGGGACATGCACACTCCTTAGTGTTTGAAGTCAGATCTCTCGGTCTAAACTGGGTTTCAATGGAAATCCATGAGGATGCTGAAATATTAAACATTCATGAGATAATCTAATGTTTCCCTATTCGTCAAACTGAAACTTAACGGAATCGTTAAGCTTTCTTACTCGGCCCACTTCAAGATTACTTTTATCGTGTGGCCGTCTAGGTCTACACTCTCTTCATGCTGATACCCTGATTCACGCCCAAGGTGGGGTACAGCATTTAATGAAAATGTTTTCACGAGGGCTTCGGCAACAATTGTCTTCTGGTGCTGCCCTATCGCCTCAAGGGAATCGCGGTCATCATCATCGATTTCTATGCTCAAATCAATCCGTTGATCCAAGCGCAAGCCCGCATTTTTTCTGGCTTGCTGAATTTTGCGCAAAATTTCCCGCGCATGGCCCTCAAGTTCTTGGTCTCGTTCCACGGTGGGATCGGCTTCAAAGGCAATCGCAAAATCGGCCGCAACATGGGGCCGGTCGGGTAGGCCCGCACGCCTGATTTCCACATCACTGATCGTGATGAATTCACCATCCAGCGTTAGGCTTGTGCCGCGCTCCAGCGCCTCGATCTGATCCAAGGATAAGTTTTGAATTTGGGCCGCGATGGATTTCATTTTTGGTCCGACACGTTTCCCCAGAACTGGAAAAATCGCCTTGGCGGACACTTGCACGTATTTGGACTCGTGGGTGTCGTACAAGAACTCGCGCACGTTCAGTTCGTCCTGGAAGTACATCTCAAGCTGACGAAGTGCGGCTAAATCTTTTTCGGAGCGATGAATGAGACTCATGCGCTTGAGGGGAATTTTGGCTTTTACTTTAATCTTTTCCCGGTAGTTGCGCCCCAGCGACACCAAGCTTTCCATGCGTTTCACTGCGGTTTCAAGGTCGGCTTGTAAAAATTTTTCATCCGCCTCTGGGTAGGACTCCAAGTGGACGGATGATGACTCAAAATTTTTCCCCGAAAGGTTCTGAAACACCACCTCACTTAAAAATGGTGCAAAAGGGGCCATGATTTTAGAGAGTGTGACCAGCACGTGATGCAGGGTTTCGTAGGCAAAGCGCTTATCTTCGGGTAGCCCCTCTCGCCAAAAGTGGGGTCTGTTAAATCGAATGTAAGTATTGGTCAGGGACTCGATGAAGTCCAAGAGTTCGGGAACCACCGCATAGAGTCGGTAAGCTTTCATCTCGCGGTTGGTATTTAAAATCAGGCGATTTAAGCGCGATAAAATCCACCGGTCCAAAAGGTTTGGTGTTTGAGCATAATCGCCACGAGGTCTAAAGTGATCCACGTTGGCGTAGTTCACAAAAAAAGAATACGCATTCCACCAGCGCAGTAAAATTCTTCTGACAACATCCCTGACCCCTTTATCTGAAAACCGTAATTCCTCGGCTTTGACCACGGGAGAATCGATCAGATAAAGACGAAGCGCATCGGCGCCCACTTCATTCAAGATTTTTTCCGGGTCTGGATAATTGCGCAGTGACTTGGACATTTTTTTCCCGTCTTCTGCGACGATAATTCCGTTCACGATCACGTTCTTGAATGGAGCTTTTTTGTGGAGTGCTGCCCCGATCACCATCAACGTGTAAAACCATCCGCGGGTTTGATCCAGCCCTTCCGCAATAAAATCCGCCGGAAAAGCCTGATTTTTCTGAGCATACGGCATTGATCCCGATTCAAACCAGCAATCTAGAATCTGGTCTACGCGCCGAAGAGGGTCCTTACCGGTGGGCGAAGGGATCGTGATCTCGTCGACAAATTCTTTGTGGAGATCATTCACCTTGACGCCACTTAGGCGCTCAAGTTCGTCCTTGGATCCGACGCACATCATTTCACCTTGGTTGTTTTTCCAAATGGGAATGGGTGTTCCCCAAAATCTGTTCCGGGAAATCGCCCAATCGCGCGCGTTTTCTAGCCATTTCCCAAAGCGTCCGTTTTTAAGGTGGTCGGGCACCCAAGATGTTTCCTGGTTGGCGGCGATGATATCATTTTTGATTTTCTCGACCGATACAAACCAGCTGGATACTGCGCGATAAATGAGCGGTGTTCCTGAGCGGTAACAAAACGGGTAGGAGTGCACCAGGGTATCGTTTTTGTAAAGCCGACCATCCGATTTGATCCGAGCAATAATGTCTTTGTCGGCTTCCTTTACTTTTTTACCCTCAAAATCAGGGACTTCTTGAGTAAAGACTCCATCATCATCTACAGGATTTACAATCGGCATGTGATGGGCTTTGCATGCAAAAAAATCATCCTCACCAAACGCGGGGGCCATGTGCACCACGCCCGATCCGCTTTCCGTCGTGACGTGGTCGGAATGAATGATCCGAAACGCATTTTGGTTTTTCAGGTGAGAAAAGTATCCAAACAAAGGCGTGTACGTTTTTCCCAACAAAGCTTCGCCTTTAAAGGTTTTGATCACCTCAAAGTCGGATTCGGATTTAAAATACGAGGAAAGCCTGGCTTGCGCCATGATGTAGGTCGGTGTGACGTCATCTTTGCGGGTTAGGTCTTTAAACTCGACGTAATCCACATCACGGTGAACTGCTAATCCCAAGTTGCTGGGAAGTGTCCACGGCGTCGTGGTCCACGCTAAAACACTTGGTCCATCTGATAACGGAAACGTCACGGTGATGGCGGGGTCTTGTACATCGCGATAATCTAAATTGGCTTCGAAGTTAGAAAGCACGGTAGAAATCCCCGTAGAATACGGGACTACTTTCAAACCTTCATAAATCAAGCCCTTATCGTACAGCGATTGGAATACTCCCCAGACGCTCTCCATAAACGATAAATCCATGGTGTAATAAGGCCGATCCATGTCCACCCACCGGCCCATTCGGCGGACTGTTTTTTTCCACTCTTGGGAATATCTGTCCACGATGGATCTGCAGGCCTGGTTATAGTTTTTCACTCCGTAATTTAAGATGTCCTTGCGCGAGTGCAAATCGAGTGACTTGTTGATTTCAAACTCTACGGGGACGCCGTGGCAGTCCCAGCCAAACTGGCGCTCCACGCGGTAACCCTGCATTGTCCAATACCTGGGGACAATGTCCTTTATGGTACCCGCCAAAAGGTGGCCGTAGTGCGGAAGTCCCGTTGCAAACGGGGGGCCGTCATAAAACGAATAGGGCTTGTCTTCGGGGCGGCTTTGGATGGAGGCCCGAAAGCTTTGAGATTTGTCCCAATAAGTCAGTACGTGTTGTTCGAGTTCGGGAAAATTGACCTGAGGGCTTACCGGTCGGAAGGAGGGATCTACAGAGGTGTGGGCCATAAGATCAAAAGTTTAGCGGTGGAACTCACCCTTTTCAAATCTGATCGTTCACCGCTAAACTAAATAAAAGTTGTTGATTAACGTCAAGACGCACGGAGGCGATTCCATGACCAAGAACGGTCTCTCTCAAGAACTCTCAACATTGATCTTCACCGCTGTCGCCGTATTTGTTTGGGTCGCTTTGATTTTCTATTCGAGCACAGATGCTTCGGTTTTTTCCGTAACGACGGAAACCATTGTGAACCCGTGTGGTCGGGTAGGCGCCTGGATTGCGGGGGGGCTTTTGCATGTATTCGGTTTGGGTGCCTTTTTTATCCCGTTTGGTTTTTTGTTTGTTGCGGCACAATGCCACTCCAAAGAGGGATTTGTTTCGGGACTGACTTCGTTATCAGGACTTTGGGTCTCTGTAATGGGTCTTACTGTTTTTTTTGCGACATCGTTTAAAACGTGGACATGGTCTGAAACCGAATTTCTGACGGGAGGGATATTCGGGTCTTGGATTGCATCCCCTCTTGAGTTTTATTTGAATCGTTTTGGAACGGCAATAGCGTCCATGTTGGTTTCGCTCATTGCTTTGGTGGTTTCTACACCGGTGAGCGTGTCGCGTGTTATCCAAGCATTAATCCGGGCATCTGCCCAGGGGCTCGGATTTGCGGCTCAATGGACGCTCATGCATTTGGTGTATTTTATCGCCCGTGCGGGGGTGCTTTTAGGGCGCCATTCTTGGAAATGGGCTAAAAAATCGGCGACAGCCGGAGCCCTCACCCTCCAAGAAGCGTGGAAAAATCGATCTTCCCGAACGGCGCTGCCCGCTCCGGAGAGTGTTGGCGTGGCCGTTTCGGATACTGAGAGTGCGTTGATTTTGGAGCAGAAAAAGACTCAAGAAAACAAATCTCTAAAAAAAGAGGTGATCTTTACCGGAGCCCAAGTCAAGGACAGCACCCCCCAAGAATCCCTGGAAGATGAACTTGAGGATCACGAAGATTCCAGGGAAACAGCGTCAGAAAATGAAGTTGAACCCGAGACCATTGAGCCCGTGATTGAAAAAGTTGATTCTCCTAAAAAGAAAGAACCGAAATCCAAATTCAAATTTGAAACCAAGCGGGGAAAATGGCGGCTCCCGAGTTTGGACTATTTGCAGAAAGTCGCTCGGGTCGAGGCCGCGATTGATCGTGACCGTTTAACCGAGCGTGCACGCATTGTTAAAGACAAGCTCGGGGAGTTTGGCATCGATGGGGACATCACCGCAATGCGTGTGGGCCCCGTGATTACGCTTTACGAGTTCAAACCCGCGCCTGGGATTCGGGTCTCAAAGATTTCAGGATTGGTTGATGACCTTTCTATGGCGTTGTCGGCCAAGTCAGTGCGGATTCTAGCCCCTCTTCCCGGGAAAAGCGTTGTGGGAATAGAGATTCCATCGGATCACCGTGAATCCGTTTTTTTGCGCGAATTCTTCCAGTCCGGAGAATTACAAAACCCCAAGTTGCAAATTCCCGTAGTGATGGGAAAGGACATCTCGGGTAACGAGGTGTTTTCAGATTTGGGAAAAATGCCGCATCTGTTGGTGTCTGGACAAACGGGATCCGGAAAATCCGTATTTATGAACGGGTTGATTTGTTCGCTTCTCTATCGTTTTACTCCCGATGAAATGCGGTTGATTTTGGTTGATCCCAAATTTATTGAATTCAGTTTTTATCATGATATTCCTCATTTGCTTCTTCCTGTGGTCGATGATCCTAAGAACGCTTCGAACGCACTCAAGTGGGCCGTGCGAGAAATGGAACGGCGTTATCGGATCTTAGAGGCAGCAAGCGTAAAAAACCTACAGAGCTACAATGACCAGGTTCAAAAAATGGGTGCGGAAAAAATGGCCGAACTCCTGCAAGTCGAAGCGCAATCGCAGGAATCTTCGGGTGTAGCGATGTCGGGCGGTGACTGGATTGAAGCGTTTGAAAAAGACCTAAATGGAAACCCCGTAATCGGAAAACTCCCGTACATCGTCATTATCATCGACGAATTGGCGGACTTGATGATGACCGTGAAAAAAGATGTGGAAGGATCTATCGCCCGTATTGCACAAAAGGCGCGGGCCGCAGGAATCCATTTGGTGATTGCCACCCAGCGTCCTTCTACAGATGTCATTACCGGTGTCATCAAAGCGAATCTTCCGACCCGTGTTTCGTTCCGGCTATCGTCTCAAATTGACTCGCGTACTATCTTGGACAGTATGGGTGCCGAGCGGTTGTTAGGCCAGGGCGACATGTTGTTTATTCCGCCAGGATCGGGGGAAATGGTGCGCCTCCAGGGAGCGTTTTTAACTGACGACGAGCTGACCCAGATCACCGATTTTTTGCGTGATCAGGGCAAGCCCGAATATCGAAACGATATTTTGGTGGTCGAAGACGACGAAGCTTCAGAACAATCGGAATTTAGTCAGATGACCGATCCCTTGTACGATCAGGCACTGGAAATTGTCCGACAGACTAAAACAGCGTCTGCAAGTTATTTGCAACGTCGGTTGGGTATTGGCTACAATCGGGCCGCAAAGTTGATCGAGTCTATGGAATCTAAAGGGATTGTGGGACCGTCAAACGGAGCCAAACCGCGTGAAGTCCTGATGTGATTTCCGGTGTTCAAGCAGGAGTCGTTCAGATGTTTTTACTCTGAGGTGTGGAATTGCAAGAGGATCGATAATGACTTCGGAATAAGGATGGAAGAGATCTCCCGAATTTTTGATGGGCTTTAATGCCACAATCTGATTTTTCGAAACAAGATCGTCAATGCCGGTAAATCCGTCATGTTCTCCCAAGATAAAAAGCGAGTTCCTGTTTTCAATAATCGTGTCTCGGGTAATTTTTGAAACCTCTAGAATTTTTTCCGAAGTTAAACCCGCATAAGCCAAAATTTGCATATTTTTGGGTGTCGCCACCCATCTTGTTGTGGCCTCTGAGACCTCAAGCGTCGAGCACAAATGGTCCTCCAGTGCATGAGGAAAGCTGACCTCTACCTCGGTCCCACGCCCAAGTTTACTCCGGATATAAAACCCCCCGCCTCGGTTGCGCAACACTTTTTTTACGTAATCTAAGCCGATTCCAGAACTGTCGTAGAGGCTGTAGTTTTCGTTTTCATTAAGGAGTGAATCTAAAGCATGTTCGGGAATACCTTCCCCATTATCGATCACTTTTACTAGGGTTTGGTTTTTAGCCGACTTGACTTCCACTGTGATGACTCCTGAACTCCCGAACATCGCGCGTCGAGAGTTTTCAAAAAGATTCGAGAATATCCGGTCGACTTCCACCTGTGAAATCGTGACCAAGTGAAAGTGGGCATCAGGCGAAACGCTCACCCGGAATTCAATTTCAGAAAAATCGGACCGCGCTTCAAACGTTTGAATCAGTTCGTGCAAGAGACGGGGTAGGTAGGTATGTTCTCGTCCCTTTCCGCGCTCCCAATCCGTAATGAGTGAGCGAATGCGCTGGAGATTGGATTCCCAGCTGTGGCGAATTTCTTGGGGGACCCGGGGATCATCGAGCCCCAGCGACAGAGCGCCCAGAGGGGAGCGGAGATCGTGAAAAATCTGATGGGCTTTTTTGATTTCTCGGAGTCCACCCAAGGTAACCTTGGATTGTTTTTTGGAATCAAAAAGCAACATTGCCAGAAGAGATAGTCCGAAAATCACCGGGAAAAATTTGAACAAATAGACCTCGCCTATCGCGGACGACATCTGAACGTGTGCGACACGATCATTTACTTGGATCAGTAGGCCGGTCGTGAACGTGAGGAATAACGAAACACCATAGCGCTCCATTTTCTGAAAGGCGTACACCAATCCCAACACATAGGGAAGTGTTGCCCAAGGGATAAAGTAATCCGTAAGGCGATTAGAGAGACTGTAAACTGGGCTTCCTCGGTGCATGGGGAAAAAGGTACCGATAATAGCGAGCAGCAGGTATCCTCCACAAATTACGCGATAGCTCCAATCCACCCAAACTTTCCAAGAGCGCCATTTATGGAAAAGCGTTTCGGAAGCGCGGAAAAGAGCCCAGTTCATGGCGTAAAGACTCCCGTAATACATCGGCCCGATCACGTTTACATTGAAAAAACTACGGGGCAGTCCTGAGAAAAAAATTAAAAAAATCCCGGCTGCCAACAGAAAATGGATAACCGCCCGAGTTTCGCTCACAAACACTCGGTGTTCAAAGCGTCCGATGTAAACCGCAAGAGCGATAAAAAGTAGAAAAAACCCAGAAAAAAGGGGTAAATAGATCCCTTGGCTGATCGCCACCGACTCAAACTCTCGGGTCAAGCCCTGGGGTGCAATCATCACGGGACTTTTTCGAATTCCCGCACTGGAAAGGCGTGAATAGTACGCCTCGATTTTGAGCAGATTATCCCCGGAGGGGTTGAGGTAACCTTCCGGAATGGAAAGATGCACCGGGCGGTTTTTCGCGTATTCGAAATCCGGATAAAAGCGTCCGTGTTGTCCGATAAACTTCCCATTCAAACTGAATCTTGCCGCGTCTGCTACCTCTGCAAAATAAAGGTGGCAGTTCGAATAGGTCGCTTTGCAAAACACCGGCGTTTTAAATGATGTTTCATAAGTCACGGAAGTCGGTTTTTCCGGAAGAGACCATTTTTTAAGGTACTGTCCGGATTGGGTGAGGTCGGGTAAAGAGGTGCACCGGTCTTTTTCAGATGAAAGACACATTTTCCAGGTCTGTTGTTGAATTAAATCTGCATAGTCTTGCCGGAGTGCATCCTTGAGCATGGGTCCAGAAACCAACAATTGACCTAGTGTCACCACAAAACCGGTAACAAAACATACTTTAATCGCGGACTTCAATGTGGGGGCGAGGATGGTGTACTCCTTAGCGATACAAACCAAGCACCGGAAGAGGCTAGGGGAAAATGTCTCGGTGTTCAATAAAAATGATGCCGTGACCTTCGGAACGAATCGAATTCAACGAGAAGATACCATTCTGTTCCGTATATTCAGGGAATGTCATTGATCTAAAGCTACGATTAAGAACAACGATCAAGAACAACACCTGTTCATCTTCACCTTCCTTAAATCTAGGATCACTGCTCGGTTGGTTCTATACTTTCTCCATGCGGGGACGAATGAAAATTTTAAGTTTAGCGCTGTTGGGATTCTTGAGCATCACTTTGGCTCATGCTCAAGACGGCGATTATGAAGTCGATACGGATTCGGATGAAGCGCCTGTGGAATCGCCGTCAACCCCGCCTCAAGTCAAAAGGTCCGGTGACTCGGCACAAGGGTCCAAAGCCTCGCCCCGAATTGTTCCCCAAACCAATCGCTCTCAAATCAAATCTCGATATAAAAAAGACGGAAAAAATCTCGATGTGGATACGGACTGATCTCGCTCTTGTTTTACCCCCTGAAATTCGTGAAACCATCCTCAAGCTCAATTCAAAAGGATACGAGGCTTATGTCGTGGGTGGGGCCGTGCGCGATGCTTTTCTACAAGTTCCGTGTGGCGATTTCGATATCGCAACATCGGCTTCTTTTGACGAATTAGCTGCCGTTTTTCCGCAACTCCAAAAAATAGGTGCCGCTTTTGGCGTGGGTTTACTCACGTTCTCTTCTGGTTTCCAAATTGAAATTGCCACGTTTAGAAAAGAAGACGGGATTTTGGATCACCGACATCCCGCTACGGTGACTCATGGAACCCTGCAAGACGACGCGGGTAGGCGGGATTTTACCATTAATGCACTTTACTATGATCTCAAACAAGGTCGCGTATTCGACGCGCATCAAGGCTGTGTTGATCTCCAAAAAAAAATAATCCGCACCGTAGGTGATCCCAGAATCCGATTTAAAGAAGACGCGCTCCGCTTACTCCGAGCCGTTCGGTTTGCGGCACGGTTTGGTTTTGAACTTGATCCCGATCTGGTTCATTCCGCACGGGAACAAGGGCGGTTACTAAAAAAAATCAGCCAAGAACGGATTCGTGATGAATTGGGTCGTATGCTGATTCATGGCTCTCGGACACGTGCTTTGGTATTGCTCGATCATTTGCATCTGATTCCGTATGTCTTCCCAGAAATAGAAAATGCTCGTCGTGAGGACCGAAAAGTATGGGAGCGTACTTTGCGGGCGATTGATGCGGTCCGCGAAAGTGCCCATCAATTTGGATTTGCAGAATGGGTTGCGGTATTGCTTTCTCCCTTGATCAGAACACATCCCCTTGAAGACCGCGAACGGCAGTTACGGATCGTCCTTAAACATCACAAAATCCCGGTAGAACCCACCGAACGAATCGTTTTTTATGTGTTGGAATCGCCCAAATTCAGGTCCGTATTTGGAATGAGAGATGCAAAGATTCTCCGCTGGGTACAACACCCTCATTTTTTGCGTCTGGCCGAAGTTCATCGCGTGGAGGCTGTGGCGACTGATGGTAACCTTGCGGGATATGAATTTGCGTTATCCTTAATGCACCAGTTCCGGAATCAGCCTGTTGTGACCCCTTTGTTGACTGGAGACGATTTGATTGGATTAGGTTTTCAGCCTGGGCCCAAATTTTCCGCTATTTTAGACGAAGTCCACGATCTGTTTTTAGAGAAGAAGCTCGAAACCAAAGAACAGGCGATGTCGTGGGTGATCGATCGTTGGGGAGAAGCCCTTTAACGTTCACTTGCGAATTCAGAAAGAAAAGCTCCTTTTAAGGCTTATTCTACCGCACTTAGCCTTGCCATACGTTTTTCATCGTAAGTAACAACTAAAGTTTTGTTTTGGGAATAAGTGACTTCGGTGGATTTCGGGATGCGTTTGACGTACTTTCGGAAACAATAATCTACCTCGGTTTTCCCCGCGACTTTTGCACCAAATTTCCCCCCGGAATAGTGCAAACATAAGTTGGCTCCGTCCAACAAGGTTTCCAAAGACGCCGTCTTTTTAGGCGGCACCTGGATCACCACATGGGCTCCGGGGCGTCCCTTGATGTGCATCCACACATCGTTTCCACGGGAAATTTTTTGCACTAATTCCAAGTTTTCTGCATTATCGCGTCCAACCCGGAGCGTAAAGTTCTCACGGTTGAGAAAGGTTCTTCCGGAGAATTGCACCTGTCGGGTTGGTTTGGTTTTTGCGGTAGAATCCGATGGATCCTTACCGAATCCTAGCGCATTCATCGCGTCTTGGATCTCGGGTAAGGTTTTTAGAGCAAAAAGCGTCGATACTTTTTCTTGCGCCTCTTTTACCCGATCAACAGATCGGGCCAATCCCGCATTGCGCTCCTTACGATCCGCGATTTTGGCGTTCCTACGCCGTTCTTTCGAAAAATAAAATTGCATCAACCCATCCATGGTCGTGGCTTGTTCGTGTCCGGGGATGGAAACGTCTTGTCCTCTCTCGTGGTCCTGAACCACTACCGTCCGTTTTGGGGATTCGTTTTTGATCCGGTACAGATTGGCCTGAATTAACTTTGCCCAGTTTCCGTAGTCGGGTTGATTTTGCGTTTCCTCTAGTGTTCTGATTCCAGCAAGCCATTGATCTCGGAGTTTGGCCTCTTGTGCACGTAAACTCTGTGCATGTTTTTCTAGACGGGCTAAAGCGCCCGCGCGCGCGCGGTGCTCGACGAAATCAGACGAATAGAGCAAATAATCACGACGCGGGAGAGATTTTACTTTTTCCTCCCATACGAGATTCTTCTTTGCAGGGGGTAGGGGAAAGATTGGAGGTGGCGTTAGGGTGCAAGCTAAAATCTGATGATCTGGTTCCAGCACCAAGCCCACGGGTTTTGTCGGAAGAAACGAAAAGTGGAGCCGCCGCAATCCTGATGCGGTGGAGAATTCGATTTCAAGGGCGCGATCATTCTCAAAGTGCCGTATCTGCTGAAAACGCCCTCCGCAGACTTGTGTTTTGATGACTAAATCAAACGTCGATCCCGTCGCATTTTTGAATTTTTTAAAGGAATGGGATGCGATCTCCGGAATCACCACTAACCCGCATTGCCCGGCGCGCAGGCTTAGAAACAATTTTATGCCGTTACTGAAATCCAAAACCCATTCGCGATGTTGAAATCCAAGCTCAACCCACGGGGCCTCGGGAACATAGATCTGGTTGAGACGGGATCCTTGCAGAATAAGGGTTAGTTTTTCAGCAAAATCAACCCATTCCATAGAGTGAGCAAGCTGAAAACGTGACGATTCCATAGGTTCCAGTGTATACTTATCGTCTTTATGTCCGAGCTTGTTTTTGAGTTTCCCCAAGAAAAAAACCAACCTTCACCCCTTACTGTGCCCGAGGCTATTCAAGGTTTGAATCTTCTCCAAAATGAATTCGATGTATTTTGGGTGCCGTCCAAAGACGAGGCACTCAGTGAATATGTCACCCAAGGGGACAGCGCGCGTGTCGCATTGACCGCATTTACGGGGTCTATCGGGGAGTGCTTTTTTTACCAACCGCTTTTTCAGAAATTTAATCACGGCAAGCCCGTCCGTCTGGCGGTAGATGGGCGCTATCATCTTCAGGCAAATCAAGAATGTGATCCAAGCTGGATTCAGATCGATGCTCTCGATCTTGAGCCGATGCTCGCTCCGCATTTGCTCGATTCCCTCAAAACCCTTCCAAAAAAAACGAGGGTCGCGTGTGTTCCCCTCCGCATGTCTCTTTCCGAGTATTCGGCACTTGAAAAAGCCGTACAAGACTACGGATTGGTATTGGTCGCACTTTCTGATCGTGTTTTTGTACAAGCGCTAGCCTTGCCCGGGTTCACCAGTCAACACCCGATTCAATCGCTGTCGGTTCATCATACGGGACGGTCACCCGAACGGATTTTGAATCAGCTGCATGAGCAGGTCAGTCAACACGTGGCAACCGATAGCACATTGATCGTTACTTGTGCGGCAGATGACGCCGCGTTTGTGTTAAACGCGCGCGGTTATCACTTGCCACAGAGTTCGGCGGTATTGGCCCGCTTATACAGTGTTCGCGGACACTTGGCCGTGGTGTTGCCTTCTCCCACTGCGGGTATTGACTTTGCGGTTGATTTAAAAGGTTTTGGAAATACTCAGGTCACTGTTATCCGTAATGATCAAACCGCAATTCGAAAGTGGATTCGCGATCGTCACGCCGATTCGCCTCTTCGTGCTGTGGCCTACCACTCGGGCACGATGAATGCTGGAATTAAATTGGAGCTTGATTCTGTTCTTCCTGAGGCGCAGCATTTTGGGGACTTCTACGGTTTGCGGGATATGCGCCGCAAAAAAACTCCTGAGGAACAGGACGCTCTCCGGGACAGTTTTTTACGGAGTTCAAAAGCCATAGCCGAGACGCTCCGCGAGGCAAAAAAAAATTCGGAGCACCAAAAGGTTTCTGAGCTTGATCTCTCCCGGCTGATTCAAAAAAATTATGCTCGTCACGGAGCCTTTGCCCTTTCGTTTAAGCCCATTAGTGGGGCCGGGCCAAATTCTGCGATCGTGCATTATAATAGGCCGAAAAATGATGTTTTTTTTGAACCCGGGCAAATCG
>JAIXVT010000188.1 GCA_027482725.1 Pseudomonadota bacterium
CCATCAAAACCTAACCAAAAAACCCTAAAAATACAGGAATAAATCCCTAAAAAAACAGATGGGAATATCTAGCTATCCCCCACCCCGGAGCGCAGCGAACGGGGCCGTTTAAGGGAGACGGACCCGGTTCCTAGAGTAATGACAAGTATACCCATGAGGCTTTCGCTCCAAGTACTTCTGATGATCGTCTTCGGCGCGCCAAAAATTCTCAGATTTTTCGACATGAGTTACGATCTTTGAGGAAAATATTTTTTCCTTTTCCAGATACTGAATCGCTCTTTTCGCCTCAGATTCTTGTGACAAATTCATATAAAAAATTGCAGAACGGTATTGCGAGCCAATATCGTTACCTTGTCGATCTTTGGTAGTGGGATCGTGAATATCGAAAAATTTCTCCAATAGCTTTTTATAACTCACTTTTTTTGGATCAAATACAATGCGCAACGCTTCGGCGTGGCCAGAACTCCCCTTTTTTACCACTTCGTAGGTAGCGCGTTCGATTTTTCCACCGGTATATCCCACCTCGGTTTCGATCACTCCAGGGATTGTCCGAAACAATTCCTCCATCCCCCAAAAACATCCTCCCGCGAAAACTGCGATCTCCCAGCCTTGATTTTCCGTAAAACTGAATAAAAATCGTCCCAATCCGGATGACTTAAGATCCGCCAAAGGAATAAATTTCATCGAGGCCGAATTGATGCAATAGCGTAGTCCACCTTTGTCCTTTGGCCCGTCATCAAATACATGACCTAAATGCGAATCGGCGATACGGGACCGCACTTCAGTTCGAACCATTCCATGAGAAGAATCTTTCTTCGAAACAACTTCTGAGGATTCGATCGGTCGAGTAAACGCAGGCCATCCTGATCCCGAGTCGTATTTATCGAGCGATGAAAACAAGGGAACACCACTCACAACATCAACATAAATTCCAGGCGCCTTGTTATTCCAATACTCATTCTTAAATGGTGCCTCAGTACTATTCTCCTGGGTGCACTGATACTGAATTGGGGTAAGCTTATTTTTTAAGTCGTTTTTATTTAACGAGCTGGAATTCGACATTTTTGCCTCTACAGAGAATAAGTTTAATACGCAAGAAACCATGAGTGCGAACATTCATCCACCAATACGCTTGGTTTCTAACAAAAGTTACACTTCATCCAAACCTCTGACTTATCGCACGAAACAGCACAAGACCACTCACGCTATCACGCAGACCCTAGGCTGAAAAATCTTGATTGGCACATAAATAATCGATTTTTGTCATCGACCACAGTGCGAATCGTGCTGAACAAGAATGCGCAATAGGAGTGGGCGCACAAACGAATATCGGTACTTTACTCAATAAAAAATGGAATCAGAATTTCTGAAAACACGCTCGGTAACCGGTGTAATCTGGATGATTTGGATTTTGTGCCTCTCGGACGTGATCCAATGTTAACACTTTGTAGTTGGCATCACCCGAATGAGAGTACTCACGGGTCAATTCGGATAGTTTTTCCCAAGCCTTTTCGTGACATGCAACTTTTTTTGGAGGAAAGAGATGGGGCGTCAGAACATTAAATAAAGAATCATCGTGGAACCTTTCCTCAACATTCCTAGAAATATATTCGTCGTTTCCTATTTTTTTTACTCTGGCAATAACAAGTGAAAGCATTGTACGACTGCGCTTTGTGACGCCCCCAATTTTGGGTGGGTAACCACAACAGATGAACACCTGTGTGGACACATCCTGCACGGGATTACCTAACGATTCCATTTGATCATAAAGATCAGTGGCTACTCCGAACGCCCGAGCGGGACTGAGTACGACTAACAAACAAATACATAAAAACTTCATGTTGATAATAATTATCAACACCAAACAAAGAAGCAAGTTAGATTTTTAAATAAATTTAATTTATAAAAAATTAAATAAAAATAACTCACTGGCCTCAATAGACGCTTTTCAGACTCGTGACCATAATTCAAATTTTTACGTGGAAATGGGAGACAGAACTATAACTCTCCTGGCATCGGGCCTTCGTCGCGGCCACGGTAAACCGCACGCACTTTGCCCGCAGCGATTTCGCGTAGAGCTGTAACTGCCAAGCGATTTTTACATCTAACGACCGGGTCACTACCCTTGGCCAGTTGGCGCGCCCGCCGAGTCGCCAAATGAATCAGCTCATACATGTTTTCGGTGTAGTCCAAACAATCTTCAATCGTAACGCGTGCCATAGGATATCACTGTAATCCGCCTGATGGATGAGATCAAACCTTTTAACCGGCCCCTTTCGCTGTGCGCACTCCCAACGTCCAGACAAAAAAACCCAATAATTTCCGTTAACTTAGGTATTTCACAGCCCATTCGAATAGCTAAAACAGTCTGTATCCAGCAGAGACTCAGGTTACCTACAGTGAAATCAGGGAGTTAAGAGTCTCCCCAAAAAATCCAAGCACAGGGAAGGGGGCCGTTTAGCGGCGGCCCCGCTTCATCGCGCCCGCCATCTCCCGCTCGCTGGTGCGACGCTTGACGTCTTCGCGCTTGTCGCCCTTATTTTTACCGCGCACGATGGCTAATTCCAATTTTACCCGGCCCGCCTTAAAATACATGCGCGTGGGGACGATTGTCTTTCCCTCTTGAGTTAATGCTCCTAACATTTTTCGCAACTGATGGGAGTGCAATAACAATTTGCGTGGACGCCTCGTTTCGTGATTCCAAATATTACCGTGAGAATACGGATTAAGGTGCAAGTTCATCAGCCATGCCTCAAGCGCACCACCAGACTTCGCATCCGCACCGTCCACACCCCGTTTTTTCTTAGCTGTGATGTCGACATAACATTCTTTTAACCCCGGCGCAGTGACACGGATGCTTTTTACCTCAGTGCCTTGGAGCACGATCCCCGCTTCGACCAATTCTTCGATAAAGTAATCCGCACGAACCGCCGAATTCTGCGAAATTAATTTTTCGCCTCCGGTGCGCGCGCCACCCGATTCCGCTCCAGATCCCGCACCACGCGATTTCGGCCCCCCCGAACTCATGGCTGATCCATCCCCAAACTAAGAATCAGTTTAAACGCCTCTTCTACGGACAACTGGGAATCACGCACCGCAGACTCCGGCACCATCAAATGAAACCCGGATGTTGGAATGGGTACCGTGGGCACATACACATTCAAATATCCCGTAGGCATATACGGCAAATGCACCGTCCCCGTTACTAACGCAACCGCCCAAACATCCTGACGGGGGTACTCGATCAAAACCACTCGACTAAATTGTTTTCCCTGAGAACGGGAAAATGTACTCAGTAACTTTCCAAATGCCGTGTAAATGGGACCAAAAACAGGAACCCTCGACATCAAGTCAGCCAGCAACTCTAATAACTTCCGCCCCAAGTACAATCGCGAGAAAAATCCCAAAAAACAGATGGCCAAAAAAAGGGCGAGCACCAACACCACTAGCATTAAAACTTTGGCCAAGCCCAGCACGGCAGGTCCCGATATCGCCACCCAATCCATTAAGGGA
>JAIXVT010000299.1 GCA_027482725.1 Pseudomonadota bacterium
GGGGGTAATTCGTTTTTGTGGGTCGAGTTGGTCCGTAGCCTCAATGGAAAGTAGCGCCTCGATGGATGCGATAAAGGCGATCATCACCGCGGAATTCCAGATTTTTAGGTCGTTGAGTCGTTGCCAAGGGAGATGGGGGAGCATCCAGTGAAAGAGATCATGGGGCAGTTGATCGGGGATTGAAACGCGATGATCGGGAGAAAGAGTCCACGAGCCTCCAAAAAAGTTTTGGGTGATTAGACTCGCCACCAAGCCAATTCCTACAGCAAGGAGAGAGCCTGGAAAGTGGCGTGTCCACATTGCTTTATAACGAAATTTGTCCCAACCGATCATTGCCGCAATACTCAGCAGTGAAATCACCACGGAGGTCGGATGAAACGAATAGAGGGCTTTCACGATATCACCAATCATGGAGCTGCTTTCCGTGAGTCCTTGAATCAGCCCTTCTTCTCCGACATAATCTTTGTCCCAGCCTAGGGCATGGGGAATTTGCTTTAAAATAATCAAGATTCCGATTGAGGCCAGAAGTCCTCGTATGACGGGATAAGG
This sequence comes from Pseudomonadota bacterium, assembly GCA_027482725.1. Classification (GTDB taxonomy): domain Bacteria; phylum Bdellovibrionota; class UBA1018; order UBA1018; family CAIMNF01; genus JAIXVT01. Next base: position 550 of record JAIXVT010000299.1, read on the forward strand.
AAAAAAACTGGAGAACCGACCAATTTTCATAAAACCCATAAGAACTTGAATTGCACCTGCTAAAAATGTAGCGAGCAAAAATGCTTGAAAATCTCCGAGAGACGAAATGGCCAAAGCGATCACAATCGCAAGTGATGCTGTGGGCCCGCTCACCGAAAGCACAGACCCTGAAAGGGGCGATACCACAAGTCCCCCAACGATTCCTGCAATAAGCCCTGAGCTAGGCGGGGCATTGGATGCAATGGCTAAGCCAAGACAGAGGGGAAGGGCTACCAAGAACACCACCAAAGATGCAGACAGGTCGGACCATTTCATGAAGCCGGGAGAATGGGCGGTTTATTCACATTTGTCAATTTAAATGATTTATATTTTCGAATCACCAGGGCGTGGTTCTTGACTTTAAAGTTCGGTTATGTAAAAAAATGGGGATGCCTTCATTCGATATTACCTCAGATGTGGACTGGCAAGAGGTCGATAACGCCGTTAACCAAGCCATAAAAGAAACTCAATCCCGCTTTGATTTTAAAGGGGTAAAAACAGACATTACGTTTGACCGTAAAGCCAAGACGATCACAACTGTCGTGAGTGAAGAGGGAAAGCTAGATGCCGTGCGGGATATTCTGAACACCAAGCTGATCAAGCGCGGGATTTCGCTTTTATCTCTCGAAACAAAAGATGCAGAACCTGCATTTGGAGGCTCTGTCCGACAAGTGATCGTGGTCCAGGCGGGAATTTCCAAAGAAAAAGGCAAAGAGATTATTGCTGCGGTGAAAGAATCTAAGATTAAAGCACAAGCTCAAATTCAAGACGAGCAGGTCCGGGTGACTTCGAAGTCCAGGGACGAACTGCAAGAAGTGATTGCAATTTTACGTAACCAACAAGACAAACTGAAGCTCCCCATGCAGTTTGGAAATTTCCGCGATTAAATCATTTGAAAGTTGTTTTATGTCACACAAACCCGATGTTTATTTTGTCTCTTTAGGTTGCCCCAAAAACTTGGTCGATAGCCAAGTGATGTTGGGGAAGTTGGAAACCGAACACTACCGTAGGATCGCCCGTCCAGAAGATGCCGAGGTGATCATTGTGAATACCTGTTCGTTTATCGAAGCGGCAAAAGAAGAGTCGATCGACACGATTTTGGAGATGGCTGAGTTTAAAAACTCCGGCAAATGTAAAGCACTGGTGGTTTCGGGTTGTTTGCCTCAGCGTTATTCCAAAGAACTGGAAAAAGAACTGCCCGAAGTTGATCTGATGATCGGTACGGGGCAATACCACCGCATCACCGAACTTTTGGACGAAAACCAAAAAGCCCAAGCGCTCGGCCAAAAATTACCTCAGCGCTCCTACATTGACTTTCCTGCGTTTATTCATACGGAAAATGATGCACGTCTTCACACCGGACCTGTCTACACGGGTTATTTAAAATTATCCGAAGGCTGTAACCGGCGTTGCGCGTTTTGCATCATTCCGAAGCTCAGGGGGAATGTGCGATCGCGTACGATTGCGTCCCTAGTAACCGAAGCGACGGATATGGCGAAACGTGGTGTGCGTGAGTTAAATCTTGTTGCTCAAGATCTGACCGAGTACGGCATGGAGTGGAAGTATAAAGAGAATTTGGAAATGCTTTTGCCCCAGCTATGCAAAATCGAAGGTATTGAGTGGATTCGATTGCATTACGTTTATCCGGATGAGTTTTCCGACGAATTGGTGGATATCATCGCACGTGAACCTAAAATCGTGAAGTATTTGGATATGCCGATTCAACACACCAATGATCGTGTGCTTAAGCACATGAACCGTAGGTTAACCAAAGCCAAGCTTTATGACCTTGTGGGCAAACTTAGAGCACGAATTCCCGATTTGGTGATTCGCACTTCGATCATTGTCGGATTCCCTTCGGAGACTCAAGACGAATTTGATGAGCTTTGCGCGGATTTAAATGCGCTGAACTTGGATCACGTAGGCGTTTTTTCCTATTCGAAAGAAGAAGGAACCAAGGCTGCTGAGTTTGAAGAGCATGTGCCTGCAGCGACAAAGCGCAAACGTCGTAAACGTTTGGTCGAGATTTTACAGCTGCAGCGTCATCATCTTTTGGATCGTTGGGTGGGACGGACATCGGTCGCAATGATCGAGGGTCCAGCTCCGGATACGGATCTTTTGATTCAGGCACGATTGCCCATTCAGGCCGCTGAGATTGATGGTCGAATTTTGATCAATGACCTAGGGGCGTTGTCTGTGGAAGCCGTGATGCCAGGTGATTTGGTGCAGGTGGAAATTACTGAGCGTGTAGGTGATGATCTGATCGCCCGCGTGGTAGCAATGGTAAAGCCTGCGCAATGGGTGGAGTTAGCGGTGCCCGGACTGAGAGTGGATTCGCAATCGGTAGAGGGAGGTCTGTTGACTCCCGGAACGGAACACCGTTCAGAGGAAGATTTTTCTCCAGATGGAACGGCCCGACGACTCCTCCATTAAATCAATTTTTTTTGAGTCAGGATTTTCGGCCGTGGGCTGGGTCGATTTTGATTTAGCTCGGCCGCTGTATCGTGAACATGTGGCGCGTTACCGTGAGTATATTGAATCAGGTCGCCATGCGGAGATGTCGTATTTAGAGCGAGGCATTGATCGCCGAGAAAATCCACATTTGGTTTTTCCAGATTTAGAGTCGGTTATTGTAGTGCTTTCACCGTATTCGGCAGCCGTACCGACTACGCCAACCCACAAGGTCGCTCGTTATCTCAACGGTGGCGACTACCACACGGATCTCAAAACACGACTAGAGCGGTGTGTGGAAAAATTACAGTTACCCGAGTATTTAGGCTCAACGTTTAAGGCAAAAATTTGTGTCGATACCAGCGCAGTATTAGAAAAAGCGTGGGCAGAGTTGTGCGGTTTGGGTTGGATCGGCAAGAACACGTTACTGATTCACCCGCAGTGGGGGTCATATGTTTTTATCGGGGTATTATTTACCAATTGGAGGTCGGGGGCTGGGCCGAGATTGGTGCCGAATTATTGCGGATCATGCGAACGGTGCCTGACCGCATGCCCGACACAGGCGTTGATTGCTCCTCAGGTGTTATCGAGCGAGCGGTGTATCAGTTACCGGACGCTGGAGCATCGCGGAGAATATGCGGAGTCACTGCCCCATGCCGAGTACTTAGCGGGATGCGATATTTGTCAAGAAGTGTGCCCCTTTAATTCTAAACGCACGCGCCGTGATGAGCCGATCCCGTTGGCAGCGTATTTAGATTTTTCGTTAGAAGAAGCTTGGTGTTGGGACGAAGCAACCTACCGTGCGCGGATTCGCGGAACCGCATTTTCTCGGATAAAATACGCAGATTTTAGGCGGAATGTCTTGGCAGTACTCGGGAAGTCGTGAGACGAAATGTTCGCCAATAGGCATGGAAAATGGCATTGAAGTAAAAGTTGGTAACGAAAAATTTAGGTCTATTGCGTGTTCGGCCTGAGATCGTGGGTTGTTCGTATATTTACTTTTTCCGCTCCGTGCTCCGGAGGCGTCTTCGATAAGACATTTCGGATGTTTCGGGATTTTAAAA
>JAIXVT010000342.1 GCA_027482725.1 Pseudomonadota bacterium
CCATCCTCCGCACGGTCAACCACCCCAACATCGTAAAAATCCTCGACGACGGCGCGACGCCCGACGGGCACCACTTCTTCGTCATGCCCTACCTCGGCGAGCGCACCCTGCGCGACTACGCCACCGGCCCGCGTCTGCCCACCCCGCGCATCTTGCGCATCATGCAGCAACTCTGCGCCGGGGTGGCCCACGCCCACGCCAAAGGCATCATTCACCGCGACCTCAAGCCCGCCAACGTGATGCTCCTGGAGCCCGATCCCGCCGACAAAACCCCCGAGGAACGCGCCGTGATCGTTGACTACGGTATCGCCCGCGCCCTCGTGCCGGTGGACGCCGGGGGCACCCTCAGCCGCGTCGGAGATACGCCAGGCACCCACGGCTACCTCGCCCCCGAGCGGAAAGACGGCCGCGAAGCCGGCCCCGCCGCCGACGTGTTTTCGCTCGGCGTGATCTTCTATCAACTTGTCACCGGCCGCGTGCCCGACGGTGCGCCTACCCCTCTTGCCGACTTCGGCCTCGATCCCCGTTTCGACGCCATCCTCGCCAAAGCCCTCCGCCAAGACCCTGCAGAGCGGTATCAATCGGCGAGCGAATTGGCTCAGGCGATTGCCGGAGTGGCCGCGCCTGCCGCCGCTGCGCCGTTACCTTCATCAAGCCCCTCATCCTCCTCAGCCAAGTCCGCTGCGGATGACGAATATCCGACACCCGATCCGGCCTCCATCGTAATCGAGTTTAATGAAACCAGCCTCGTCGTAAACGGCCTCGATTTTTCGCTCACCACGACGATTGAGGATTGGCTGCAAGTTTTCGGAAGATACTCGGAGGCAGAAACATCTGATGATGGCATTTTCGTCAGTTATTTCTGGCATAACTTAGGGGTTTGTGTCCGCACCTTTTACCATGAGACAGAAACGTTATACATTGCTCCGTCGAATACCGAAACGACACTTTTCAATTGCCAGAAGGCAAAATTTGGAGCTGCAAATAAACAGTTTAGTTCTTTTGAGGGCGCACTTTATATCAACGGAAAACTTTTAGTTAAAAATCCTACAATTTCATTATTAAAGGATGTAGACAAGCGATTCAAGGGATCCGATAATGAGAGCCATACGCGCAATGAGTATAAGCTCAATCGGTGGTCGGGCCGTTTAGATTTTTCGAGTTCTATCGCATCTTTTAATAGCGGCGCGTTGCAATTCAATGTTTTGACACAGGACGCAAGTATTCATCTTGTAGAAAAGTTAAGTAGCAGATTGAGTGAGGCGCTGTATTGGGTTGCCGAGGCTATGCATGTTGAAGCGGGGCAGCATGCTGAAACTGTTGTTCTTCTTTCCTTTACTCGATTATACAGAAATTATCAACTCAAGAATAATGGATTGGCTGGAGGGGATGGTGGGTTGCTAAAGTCAGGGATATTACTCGCCACCAAAGAGAGGCCTTTGATTCATCTCGTTGGGGATAGAGACAAGCATTATAATGGAGTGAAATTTCACAACGACTGTATTTACCCGAGGGAAATTTTGTTAACAAGCCATCGCTTAGTGATTGCGGAAAGCGATAGGGATTTGAGGTCGTTCTATTTGGCTGAAAAACCTGTAATCGGCGTAATCTCGTTTCGCTCACTGTTTGGAACCAAAAAATGGACTAATTTAACATCACTAATAATATTGTCGATTCTAGCGCGTAAAAAAACGATGTGGCGGTCTTTTTGGGAGTTTAGTGTCACGGGCCGTGATGGCGTGCACAATTACATATTAGCTGCATCAAATTATTGGCATGGAGAGAACGTAGAATTCAATGATGCATTTGTTCATGATTCAGGATACAGAGGCGACGCGGGAACGATCATCAATTCGCCCACATTCACTAAGATGAAACCACTTTTGTCCACAGATAGACGCTATGAGTTTGGCCATCTTGCATTATTCTTCTTTTGGCTTCAGCGAATTAACAATGAACCGCTACTAAAATTCCCTAGTTATCGATTGGATGCACCGAATGCAGATTGTAAGAAATCAAGCCCCACTGAAGTTTATATATCCCACCTGAATAATACTCCGTTTAAAGCGACTGGTTGGCGGCAAAAGCTATGTTCAAGCTGTCAGCAGCCAATGTCGCGATTTGGTGAAAAGTGTCAAAAGTGCGGGCACCCCAATACATGGCTCAAAATGCAGACCTTTGCGGCCAATGTCGCGTTGCTGCTCAGCGGCTTGGCCGGGTTGTTTTTCGGGTTCCTCGGCTTCCCGCTTATATTGTTCGGACTCGCCCTCGTGTGGCGGCTCACTCTCGCCGGGTTGAAGACGTTTTATAGTCATTGAACTGATTCGGCCGCCATACGCCCATGAACGCTTCCAAATCCTCCCCGCGCGGGGAGCCGTCGCTTCGCGCGCCTGCTCCGCGCCGTGTCCGCCGTCGTCTCGTCGTTTGCACGGCGGCCGGCGTGCTTTTAGCCGCCACGGTGGCCTACTTCTGGCCACCGCAGCGTCCTCCGGCACCTGACCACGCCGCCCCGCATGTTTCCGCCCTCGGCGAAGTCCACGCGAGGGGCCGGGCGCACCCGGCGGCGGCCAGTGCACCCACGCCGCCAACGTCCGCCGAGCGTGACGCGGCGCTGGCGGCGCGGTGGCAGCAGTGGTTGGCCAAAAGCCCGATCCCCGAGCTGGTGATCGCGAACATGGCGCCGTGGCTCCAAGGGGCGAGCGAGGACGAGTTGGTGCAGGCCTTGCAGGCGCTGCAACCGATCCGCGGCGTGTCGCTCGAAATGAACAGGGCGCTTTGCCGGGTCTTGCTCTGCCAACTCGCCTCCCGCGATGGAGAGCTGGCCATCGAGGTGACGGTGGGGGAGGAGCTGATCACCCTCGAGCACGCCTACAGCCACAAGCGGCTGCGCTTCGTGGTGCATCTCTGCCGCTGGCGCTCGGGGGACCCACAGCCCCTGGCCTCCCAGCAGGTGCGCTGGGTGGC
>JAIXVT010000200.1 GCA_027482725.1 Pseudomonadota bacterium
ATTGGCCGTTTTTACCACGCGCGCATAGCCCGCACTTTGGAAGCTCGCCAACGAGGGCAACAGCGAGGACAATGTCCCTGCGAACGAGAACCCACTGGCGTTATTGGTTGCGGTTCCCCCTTGAGGGTTTGTCCCAAAAGAAATACTAGGATCGGCGGTAAAACCGGGCATCCATTTAAATCCGAATAGTTTTTGGAAGTCTTTGCTCAGTTCCACAAAGTACAAGGTCATTCGGACCAACTGACTTTCCCGCTTGGGTGGCGGCGGGTTGACCTGAATGTCGTTTTGAATGATTTGTAGGGGCTTATCACTTTTTTCGATATTAGGATCTTTATTGATCGGGTCCGCTACGCGTGATGAGGGCAGATACCATTCGGCCCTTTTACCCGCCCGGATTTTAAGCCCTTCGGATTCGACCGATCCTTGAAGCACCAAAATCTTTCCATTGATGACCAGTACTTTTACCTGAGGTGCAAAGAGCTTGATATCCTCTTCGATTTGCTTGGCAAGAGCGACCATAGTGACCGGAGACATGACGGCACGGTTAACAGCGTTTTCGGCGTATACTTTTTCGGACAGAATATTCGCAATCCGCCCGTAATCTTGTGCAGAGAGGACTTCCCCATCCACGACGATTTTCTGGCCTTCCAGCTCGACTGTGATGCCTTCGACATCGCGCAGAGCGCGGCGCAAGTCTTCAAGCATGCGAACAATATTTTGGGGGGCAACAACCACATCCATGATAAACACGATCCGCTGATCGGAATCCCGTATCGTCAAGTTGGTTTCTCCCGCAGCCACGGGGTTTAAGACCAGTTGGTATTGAGATGGTTTTCCCAGCAATGCGGTCTTGATCATTTCCGGATTACCCAGAGTGATCTGGGTCTGGGGCTGAGCGATTTCGAAATCAAGATCAAGGTCAATCACTTTGCTGACACCAACCGCCACAATTTCACGACGACGGTCGGCAAGCCCCTCAGAGCGGTCCGAGGTGATTTGAGACTTTTTGAATTCATCGGCTTTACCCCGTTTTTTTTTGGGTTTCAGTGTCGAGACGAATCCGTCTTGTCCGGGGGACGAGGCGGTTGCCGAATAAACCCAAGCCGGACTCAAGCCGAAAAAAATGATGCTGATCGGGACCAGGCGAAAGTTTTTCATGGGCGTCCTCCTCCTGGTAGTGAGCCGGGCGAAGTTCCCGAACCCGTAGCAGGAAAACGTTGGCCATCGTTGGGTACGTTTAACGCATCAAGCGGACGCATTAAGGGGAGGTTTTGCCGATCGCTATCGTCATTGTTGCGAAGCGAAAAGAAAATTCGCGTTGAAGACACGGAAATCAGGGACGATAGCATCACTGTAGACTGAGGATCAACTTCGATGGTGATAGAGCTGTAACCATCGTATTCAGTAAGTGAACGGACACGTGGTTTTGCTCCTCCGTCAAAATCGATTTTACGGGGGATATTGTTGGTCACGTTTCTCCCGACGGCCAACACCACCACATCTTGAAGAATCGTTTTTGCGACGCGAGAATTGGCCTGCCCGTTTTGGGACATCTCCACTGATGCAATGAGATCAATTCTATCGCCTGGCTTGATCAGTTTTCCCACACTACTTACTTCGTCTACGGGAACCGTAAATGCACGTTTTCCCGGAGTGATTTGCGGAGAAAGCCCCGTCCGTAAACTGGGAATAGTGATTTTATTTAACGTAATTTGTTCACCTTTTTTGATCGGGACCATGGCCACATTGCCCACCACATCGCGTAGTCCGTCACGGAAAGCCCGGGCTTTTTCGTCTTCGGGCCGACGATCTAAATTTTCCTGAAAATTTACCGCCGAAGGCTGAACAAAATTACTGGGAACATTTTTGGTTTCGATCACTGATTCTGTAATCGTATCCATCTCTTTGATATCTTCTTTGGCGATCAATACCGTCACTTCATTACCAAATTTCATGCGGGCTTCGTCTTCGATTGTGGAAACAGAACTCATCACGAAATAAACCGCGATTCCAGCAAAGAACAAACTCAAACCCATCGCTTTACTATTCATTATCGTGGCTCCCCGTAATAACAGGTTTCTTGACCAAAAGGCCAGCGCAGACTAGCGATTCTTAAAGCAGTCAAAGAATTAAAATCATCGTATGTGCCCTGAGCATTTTTTATCGAATTGATCGGCGTGCAAATCGCTACAGTCGTTCGGATTCGCAGCTCAGAACGCTCTTTAACTTCACCAACACCATCGTTCCCTTTTTTGGTCGCGCCTTTTCGTAAAATAGACACTTCCTCGGGAATGGGAAAAATTTCAGTCGAGTCTCCAAGATCGGATTCTTGGACACCCTCTTTAGAAGAAACCCCGAGAAGCAATTGGTTGTAGCCATTCTTACCCAGCGCCAATGTCGGATTATAAGCCGTATGACGGTACGCGAGTCGGGGGTACTCTGACGAATTTTCCAAGAATGTAAAAAGCTGACTCCTGGCGGCTTGGACATAATTTATAGAAACTTGTGCGGCAATATTCACCTTATAAAGTACAGCGACCACAATGAAAAATGCGGGAAGTAAAATCACCGTTTCTAAAACGGCTTGTCCTGTTTGATCGTGAGCACTAACAACCTTGGTCGCCATTGTCCCACTCCAATAAAGGCGCCACAGCGCCCATCTGTTTTTTCCGGTTTAAACACTCCTCCACTGTTGTTTCACGCCCAGCCCAGCTTTCGCTGACTAAAGATATCGTGATCGTCTGGTTCTCTCCTCGAGCAGAAACAAAGGGAAAAAACCCCAGAAGGGCCTTGAATGCGTAAGTCACTCCTTGGTTCCATTGATACCTTAACGCATCCTCTTGAAGTAAAATGGGTCCGCTCCCCACATTTCCCCCGGGCACTCCCGTCGATTGTTCGGCAAGACCTTTGGCACCCGGATCGGGGCGAATGATGGACTTGAACCGATTCCCCAAGGTTTCTTTCAGCACCGCCTCTGCATTTTGTAGCTGTTGATCCGGGTTGATTTCCGAGGATTGATAAGCCCGAGCGGCCATAAATGTGGCGTAATGCACATAGTTGGCCACCACCATCGTGCAACTCAGTTTCACAAAAAACATGAAAAACGAGATCAAAACGGCAAGCATCAAGCCAAACTCCATTACGGCTTGGCCACTTTCGTCTCTCCACTGCGTAGGGTTGTTTTTTAAGTCTGGTCGCATCCTTACCGATTTATCGGCGGATTATAAAAGATCCTAAAACCTTGTTCGTACTGCGGTAAATTCTTGACTTGACCTTCTGCCACGCCTTGGGACTTGGGACTACCGTAGCGATAGGCACGCTCGAATTCGGTTTTATAAGGACCTACCATACGCTGGAGGAGATCAAGATCCAGCATTTTTTGAGTCAAAAGCACAAAAAGGCTGACCACGATTGCCAAAAGCAGGATGTACTCTAAAACCGCTTGACCCGAAGTGGATCCCAAATCCGGAGAAAAAGAACTCCTTTTTTCGGAGGCAGGATCTATTTGTTCCATAGGCTTGGCGTTGCCGCTCCCGTGCGGAGTTCACGCTCTAAACGTCCGCCCCATTTCACCACTGCCTGATCGATGCTGTCCCTAAACCGCTGATTGGCGGAAAAAGTAATCCCAACCTCTATTGCCTAAAGCAGGCTGTACTCCAAGACCGCTTGTCCTGATTGATCCTTCTTTTTCACAACGAAATCTCCATCCCGAGGAAGGCGGCATTGGTCAGTAAATCTTGCCCCTGAAAAGCGAGC
>JAIXVT010000274.1 GCA_027482725.1 Pseudomonadota bacterium
AAGGCATTTTCCGTAGAAGTTACGGAAACAACAACTGGCCGAATTGTAGGGGGTCTATTCGGGACGCTGTTGCATGGGCGCGTTTCAGCGGAAAGCATGTTTCATCTGGAATCCAATGCATCCAAGGTGGGTTTGGTCTATTTTTTCGGGCAACTCAAGACCCAAGGAGTTAAGTTTGTCGATACCCAAATGGTAACTCCAGTTACAGGTATGTTTGGTGCGCGAGAAATCTCAAACGAGGAATTTCTCAGCCTTTAATAGCCCTCAAGGCGAATTTTAATCGGTTACTTTAATTTTGTAAATTTATTTAATTTACAAAATTAAAGTAACCGCCTATACCCAAGCAGACCATGCTGAACCTCCTTGCTCTGCACCTCGTCGTATTTTTCGTCATGATGGGTATCAGGGTTTCTTCGCCCTGGGCCAGCGAACAGGTAACCATCCGCCCCATTTCAACCGCAGGAGCCGTCATTGTGGGCACAGAAACCCTAGAGGAAATCCTGAGAAAAGCTACGGCGAGTGCGCTCCAAGGGATACAACGCGGAGAGCACATTGTTCTTGAAACAAGGCCCATTTCACTGGACTTAGAGTTGCCCGCTGATCGCCCCATTCTAAAAGAATTGATTCAATATCTGGGAATTCCCAAAAAGATACCCCTGACCATTGCTCCAATCGATGTGCGATTCCAGTTGCCCAGGAACAAAATTAAACTATCGGCGGTACCAACCGACACCCAAACGATTCGAATCACCGCGGGATGGGAAGTCGCATCCATAGCCGCAAAAACAGGCATCTCTGCTCGGATAAATGCAGGGCTTTTTAATGAAGCCTTCACGATTACCGCACGACCACTCAAAGTCGGGATCAAAAAAAACAGCCCTCCTCTGGAAATTTCGGTCACTGGAGACCTAGGAATCACGGCAGAGGGTAATACCCTGCGCAACCTCCAACTGACCACTTCCCTGAATGAACCTATGCCCAAACTTTTCGGCATGGGAATCGATATCGAATCCATAAGGGTGAACAATCAACCCTTTTTTTTCGAGGCTCGCCTCGACAACAATCAAATCATCGCATGCGATGAAACCTGCATAAAAAGAGAAATCGCTTCATTTATTCCTAAAATAGAGGAAAAAATTTATAGCACCTTACGCCAAACCCTTGCAGAAAATTTCAAAAAAATTTCAGACCCTGTGGTCAGCTCGCAGCCATTTTCCCTTAAATGGAATGCGCTAGAACAACTGAAAAAATCCGGAAAAACAGATCCTGGAATTGAAGATCTCCTTCGAGATATTGAAATTCAGTTCGCGCTCTCAAATGCTCAGTATCGAACACAAACACGTAATATCTCCGCTTTTCTTGGCGCCGCCGTTACTTTAGATTCCAGAGAAATAAGCCCTCCGGCCGCCCACACCATTATTCCGGTAAAGGAGCCGCCCCTAGGGTTCAATCAAGCCTCATTTTTTTTATCTGAATCTTGGATTCAATCCGTGCTTCATGCTCCTGCCGTCCAAAAGAGGGTTACTCAATATGTTCTTAATCTGATAAAAACTCCTGGAATCCATTTCCAAAACTCTGGAATAAAAATCTATTTCAATTCCTCACAACAACGGGTGGACATTGTAGCGCCCGTATCCATCAATCTGATCGCACTAGGCAGATCGCAAAGCTCTTTTCGTGATCGTTTAGTCGCAATAACTGCCGGTAAAATTGAGAAAATCATCGGAGCCGGTCGAGAAATTTTTTTCCCGATCCAAATTTCTCTATCGTTGACTTCGACAGAAAATCAGGAAATACGACTTAATCTTACCGCACATCCCCTAAGCTTTCCGGTTCAATCGGTTTATCCCCAAATCAATAATCTTCAAAACATGACCCAAGTGGTCAGAAAAAACTTTATAGACACGTTAAACTCCATGTTGAACGAAAACGTAAACCGCGAGTTTAGGATCTCTTTAAAAGATCTTCCCTCTCCTGGCCAAAAAGATTCCTGGATTAAAGTGAATCGAATTTCATTCACCCCTCAGAGAAGTTTACGCATTGATACTCGGATTGACATCCAATTTGGAGATAGTCTTCTATGATGCACAGATTGTTGATCGGCTTTTTTCTGGGGTACCCACTCCTTGGATTTTCCCAAAACGATATCTGGTTTGAGACTAAAATCAATCCTCAAGCATCTTCTGCGGTTTGGAGTCTTATCCAGAACATTTATAAGAACATAAAGAATGAAGGCCTGTTGGAGGGAATCAGTGAACCTTTAGATGTTTTAGAGTTTGAACTCCCCGAAGCTTACGCGCGAGGAGTTCAACGGGTACGGCCATCAGGCGAGACTATACGTCTCAGAATTCAGCTGGGACGGATTCAGTATAAAATTAAAGATCTTAATCTTTCCCTGCACTCCCCAATAGGAAAGAGCCCAACCCTCCTCCAAATTCAATACCAAGCGGCGATGACCGGACTAAATCTTCAGTTTCTCGATAATATTTCGCTTGAACTTGTCCAAGGAAACCAATCCCTTGCCCAGATCAAAGCCATTTCACCAGGATTAGAAGTGGGGGAATCGCTTCCTCTTCAATTCGGAGGCCGTGGAAATCTGGAAGTCGAACCCGATAAGGGACTTTGCATCTATTTAGAACGAGCTAAATACGGCGACCTCAGTAATGACATAAAAAAAAATGCCTCCATGATCCGCATCACCACTCACCCCAAAAACACCCCATCGCGACGTCTTGATGCTCAAGCATTTGTCATCCCCCAAGTTACTATTCGTCTGAGCTCCTTGGTGAGAAATCTGGATCCAAAAATTTTTGAGCAACTCCTCTCTGAGCGATTACCCGAAATTCTAGACCTGATCATCGGCAAAATTGCAGATGCTCTACCCACCGACATCGCTCCAAACTTATTTGCAAATATTTTTTCTGATCCTATCCCAACGGGGTTCGAACTCAGTACAGACGTGCTCGACCTCAGGGTTAAAACCCATCAAGTCAGCACTCCGAGCGGACATTTAAAAGCACATTTCAAGGCAGATCTCTGTGAAAAAACGACGGGACCGGACGGGACATGCGAATCGGATATGCGCCCGCCCACGCTCACCGAAAAAGCCCTCGAAACCATTGAAGCTCAAAACATTTCGCAACGCCTTAACGAAACTGATGCGGATTTCGTCCTGAGTTTTTCTCAAGATTTTCTTCAGCGTTTAACACAGACTCTGACCTCAGATCCTCAGTTGACGGATAGGCTTGCGGAAAATGATCTTTCGTTCGGCCCCAAGCGCGCGGTCATTGTTTTAAACGAACCCAAAACAGGGCCAGAAGTCGTCATTGATCTCCTTTATTCAACTCGAGGAATAGGAAGAATTATAGCTAGCGAGAATCGCCCGATTCGGGTTCCTCTTCGATACGGAATCAAATTTCAAATGGTAG
>JAIXVT010000279.1 GCA_027482725.1 Pseudomonadota bacterium
AAAATCACTTCGGGCTTGGTTAAAACTCGACCCGACTCTTTTTCGCGCGCGAGTAAAGACACCACGGCCCCGGTTTCCGCCAATTTTTTCCGATCCTTGAGCAACGCACGGGGAATCTCACTTCCTTCGCGGTCTTGCACCAATACCCGTAAGTCTTCAAATTTGTCGACGATCGCAAAACGATCAGGGGTGAGTTCCAAGACCTCGCCATTTTCGGCAACTAAAATATTTTCTTCGCGGACACCCGTTTCTAACGCAAGTTCTGCGTGTTTGACCAAATGCCGGAACTCCCCATGCACCGGCAAAAAGAATTTGGGCTTCACCGTCTCCAAAACTCGTTTAAGTTCGGGACGCGTTGCGTGTCCGCTGGAATGCACATCATCTAACGCTGAGTAAACCACCTCTGATCCACACCGGAACAGATCATTCAGTAAGCGCGAAATCTCTTTTTCATTTCCCGGAATCTGGCTGGAACTGAAAATCACCAAGTCCTGATCCGTCAACGTCACATGCGCATGCTCTTCGCGCGCCATCCGATTGAGTGCGCTTCGGTACTCCCCTTGGCATCCCGTGGATAACACCAACACGTCTTTTCGATCAAAGTGGCGCACATCCTCTATGGGAATTAACGCTTCGGCCGGCATCGAAAACGCACGTCGTTCCATGGCCAAACGGAGATTCTGCTGCATACTCCGGCCTGTAATTGCGATTTTTTTGCCGGTCTTTAGACCTGCCTGAATGATGTTGGCCAAGCGCCCGACGTTTGATGAAAATAAAGTCACCACCGTCATTCCGCGCGCCTGAGACAACAAATCCACCATGCGATCTGCAATGTCGGCTTCTTTCACATCGTCGTAATCGCGTTCCACATTGGTGGAATCCGACATGAGCAAAAGTACGCCGTCATCACCGGATTTTTGGAACAATTCCCACGCCATCACATCTCCAACATACGCGGTGGGTGCACACTTAAAATCCCCCGTATGGACAATTTTTCCAATCGGAGTATCGATGATCAACCCCATGGCATCGATAATCGAATGATTAACAGCAACCGGAGTGACCTTAAAATCCCCCAGCTCCACCGACACACCACTGGTCAATATATTCATGGGTACGGCATCACTCAGTCCGGTTTCCTCTAACCGCTCACGAATCATCAGCGCAGTAAAATGTGATGCATAAAGCGGAGCGCGAATTCCCGATTTCAACAAAAACGACAAAGCCCCGATATGGTCTTCATGACCATGGGTCAGGATAATACCCTTTATCTTTTCACGACGATCAAAAATGAGCTTGAAATTGGGAACCACAAATTCTACGCCGAAATGATCCAAATCAGAAAACATCAATCCGCAATCCACCAAGACCGCAGAGGTTTCCGTCTCGATCAACATGCAATTCATTCCGATTTCGCCCAGCCCCCCGAGAGGAAAAATTTTTAGGGGAGATGCGGTTCCGATTTTAGGATTCAAAGAAGAATTCACTTGGATGATGCCTTGGGGTTATCCGCACGAGAATCCGCACGGAGTTCATACAACTTTTGTTTGATCATAGCCGCGAGCATGGTCGCTGCGGTGTCGGTTTCTTCGCCGACAATCACGTCCGCATACTGTCGCGTGGGCTCAAGATAAATCTGATGCATGGGGCGGACCGTTTCATAGTACTGATGGATGATGTCATCCAACGTGCGGTCCCGATCTTTTAAATCCCTAAACAAGCGCCGAATAAAGCGGATATCCGCTTCCACGTGAAGATAGAATTTCAGATCAAACAGATTCCTAATCGATTCGTCCCACAAGGCAAAAATCCCCTCGACAATCAAAATTTTGCAAGGCCCTAAAGGTGACGTCTTTGATGTCCGACGACTTTTGGAATAATCATAGTGAGGGACTTCGACGCGCTTCCCCGCCTTTAAGTTCTCTAAATGAGATTTCAGCAACTCCCAATCCAAAGCCTCGGGATGATCAAAGTTGGGTTCACCATTAATTTTAAGGTGGTCCGGAGGACGGGGAAGATAATACGAATCCTGGGACAGGATTCCCACCTTGCTGTCTCCGACCATATTCAACACCTTTTGAGTGAACGTGGTCTTGCCCGAACCGGAGCCCCCCGCGATGCCAATCAAATAAATCATAACGTTTAAGCGTACCCTATCGAAACCAGCGATTCCAGTCCTGAACCTCAACGCCACGAACACGGATGGGATAGTGTGCAGGAATGAGTGATTTCCCCGACCAAATGGCCTCTTTAAAGTGCGGATTCAATTCCTTAAGCGTCGCCAAGGAAATCAGTGCTTTCTGTTTAATCTCCAAAACCTTAAGCGCTCGCGGTGCCGACACGGTTACAAAAGGAGTGGGCATTTTTTTAGGATCAAATTCAAGCCGGAGCAAAGCCAACCATTCCGGTAAATAATTGCGTGACGCGTTTTGAAACGCGGGGTGCTCAAATTTCTCTGAAATCACAGCGGGATTTTTGGATCGTGTTTGATCCATCCCCTTTTTCACTAAGACCTCACCTTGATGATACGCCATCACCGCAAGACCCCAAGAGCCGAGAACCTTGTGCAACGATGCAAAGAGTTTTGCTGCTGCCCGCGCGCCCTTCAGCGGATCTCTACGTTCATCAATCCCTTCATCTACTCGCAAATGAAACTTCGCGGTGGGTAACATCATCTGCCAAACCCCGACTGCTCCCGCTTTGGATACGGCATGCGGATTAAACATGCTTTCGATAAAGGCCACACGTGCAAGCTCCGGAGGCACGCCCTCCTCTTGGAATATTTCGACAATCCTGGGCCAAAACGGGGCCGCACGACCTTGCGCCGAACTTAACCGCGCTTTCCCCTTACAAAGAAAAAAAAACTGTTCCCATGTCTGTATTTTTCCCTGCAACCAAGGGGTGGATTCAACGCCATAGGTTTTTAATCTTTCCGAATAGGCGGGGAGCGCTTGAACAGCTACAATCGACCCAGTGATCCCGATCAAAATCAAAAAAAATGCCCCTATTGTTTTCGTCCTATTGGGAATCATGGCCTTGACTCTGCCACAGTTTTTTGGTGTCCGTCATCCGCCCAAAAATCAAATTGTGATTTTAATAGACCGCTTGCCCGCTCATTTGAATTTTGAAAAACCCTTGGATTTTATGGGCCGACAACTCAAGCCGCTTTTAGTCAGCGCGCCGTATTCGGTCGAATGGAAAACAGGCGCACTCCTCCTTGTCGCTCAGAATTTGCCTCAACTCAAATTTATCGAAATCCCTGATCCCACCGCCCGCGCACTCCAGTTTATTCAGGGTCTTGGCGATCTGCTTTATAACGGTCTCCCCGTAACCAAAACCGATTGGGTCGCTGAGCAAAGC
>JAIXVT010000086.1 GCA_027482725.1 Pseudomonadota bacterium
ACGCTATAGAGGCAGATCAGATAGTTTTTAAATAAATTAGTCCAGAGTATATTATCCCCATGCCAAACAATATCTTTAAAGTTTTCAACGGGGTCGTTTAGATCATTAGGTGGACAAAAATAAAGTGACTGGGTTTCAAGCTCTTTTAACCCCAGCAATTTATCAATCGACCTAAATCTGTAGACGAACTCGCTCATTAAATAACCTCATAAACCGCCAACCTTAGTAATCGCTGGCAGTATTTCCCTCGAACAAAGCTTTTGCATTATCGCTATTCAAAACCTGTTTCCGAATCTTGTCCTCAGTTAGATCAATAACTCTGAGCTTGCCATTAACTTCTGCAATAGATTCGATTCTGCGGAAGTGCTTTGAATGTTCTTCTGCGTATTGAGCAAGGCCTTGAAGTTTTGCCAAGGAATCACTCAAGTGGAGTCCGTGCGGATCAACAATGTCCACAACAACTTTTCCTGATACCACAGAGAAGAATAAAAAATCGGGTCTAACGATCTGGTAACGATCATTGTTCTTGTACGCGGCTCCCAATGAATCCTGGGTTGGGCGAGATGGATTTCTATACCAGAAATCTGATCGAGCACTTTCTTTCTTGAGAACCACTTTTTCCCAATCATTCAACTCGCACGGAAACTCTTGATCGTCTTTGTCACATAGGAGGTGATTTTTATATCTAGGAAGTGTAAATTCTCTTCCATCCTCTTTTCGTTCAGTTGTGGCAACCATCCATGACTTCGGAGCATCCAGTTCTAAACTCTGAGGCTCCTTGCTCCAGCTTCTAATTGCCCTATAAGCTTCTTGTCGATCTTCCGATAAATCTTTAATTTTCACACGGTACTCATCAAGCCAATCTGAGGTTTGTTTTTCAGCTTCTGCATCTAAGTATTCTTGCAAGTGAGTTACTAACCCCATTGCCGCAATATCTGTGTAAGCCTCCATCAGTTTTTCTTCATCAGAAACTGCTGTTTTATTTTTTGCAGCTAAATAATCAGCATAAGTCCTTGCTAAATCTGGACTAATAATTCGAGCAGTACGCTTAAAAGCATCTTCGATAACCTTAAAGTCGGCGTTTTCAACAAAATCGTCAAAGGACATCTCTTTGCTCTTCATTTCAACTTTTAAAGTTTTTCCTTCGACGGTTAAAACGGCTTTTCGAGCTTCTTTGATTTCATTCGCATAGCGAACACTTGCGGCATCTAAAACTTTATGGAGATGCTCGTGAGATTTCTGACCAGCAGTTTTATGTAGAGCATCTGCCGCAAGTTCCTGAGCTAGTGCCGTAAGCCTCTTGACTGGTTTAGCTCCACGCTGTGGAAGAGTTTGTGTTGGTAGAGATGAAAACTTTTCCCAAATTTTCTTATCTGCTTTCGGATGTGGGAACATTTCCTTGGAGTTGACAAGGACGCGTCTTCCAACAAGAGGCCCAGAACCTTCCTCATCACCACCTTTCATTAAAACATCTGCAACAGCTTTGACTGTTGTTGCATCAAAGAACGGAAGAATACAATCTACTGCGTTTAAACGATCATTACCCGAAATTCGACGAGCGAGTGGTGAACGAATCATACGACCTAGTAATTGCGTAATATGCGTTTGATCGGTAGCACTACGGAATGAAATCATCACTTCAGCTCTAGGACAGTCCCAACCCGTACTGATTGCATCTTTGGCAATAACCACACGAACCCATTGAGAATCCTGTATTCGCTCGGGTGAAATATAAGATACAGAGTGGCCCCCAAAATTCATTTCGGTATGCTCACCAAAAACGTGAGCAATGGATTCTGGTCTTAAAACATCCCACTCTCTTAAAATTGTGTCTAAGGCTCGACCAATCTCATCATGGTCAGGTGTATTGGGGACTTGAATAACCATCAAAGGTTTTACATTCTTTTCACTTTTTTGGTTCTTGCTATATTCATCCCAAGCTTCACTAATTTCTTTAAGCTTATTTGCTGCTCGACGCATAAGTACAGTGTCGAACTTCCCTACTTTTTCTGGAATTTCTAAAATAATTGTATCTTTGAGAAGACCTGAAGCCTGCACTTTGGCTGGATCAACAACGACATTAGGAAGATTGGTGCGACCTTCAACTTTTGCAGCAGTCATCGCAGCATTAAATCTTTCAACGGTCGCCGAAATACCAACAACCACAGGAATTGCAGAAGTTGAGCCTTGGCCATTTATGAGTCTTTTAACAATTGTTGATTTTTCATTGGCAGCATTTGCTGATGGCTTTCCCATCCCTCTATGGGCTTCATCTAAAACCAAGTAAAGTGTGAGGTTTGGATCGTTGATTGTATTTTGAATCGTGTCCCAGATAGTTTGTGATCGAAGATCAGGCTTAGCTCGTGGAATAAGTTCCCCTTGAGATTCATCAACCTCTGACTCATGTCCTCTTACAAGTAAGCTATTCTTTCCTAGTTTTTGAGTGTTCAGAAAATATATCTTCCCTGCCTCGAACTTATCTCGATTGAAACTATTACCAACAACTATTAGATCACTAAAATCTATGCGATCAGATGCTTCCATTATTCTTGAAAGTGTTTGTTGATTCAGTGAAGGATCATCGCTAAACCAAATTACGGTAGCCGTTGGATCAGCTACAAAGTCGTAGTTATCATCACCATGAAAAAGCGCCTCAAAAAAGGCTGCGGCCATGACCGTTTTACCAGCACCAGTGGCAGCACTAAGCGAGAAGGCATTTCTCTCACCATCTTCCTGCCATCTTTTCGATGCTTTCTTTAGGTTTTCTAAAACTTTCCCAACGGCTTCTTCTTGATAGTCTTTAAGTGTAAATTTCATTTTTATTCACCACCAGTTATTTCAAAATTCTTTAAATATGATTCATACAAGCGTACAGGTTCAACCGACTCTGGAAGTCGCTTTATAATAATTTGAAAACGACGATCATCATTGGTCACGATATAAGCCACGCGGACGCTTTCAGTTTTGCGAACTTCTTTGCAGAAGTCTGTTGCTTTATCTAAATCAATTAACAACCCATAAGACTCCACAACCTCGTATCCAGATTTCGGAATCGCATTGATACGCTTTCCTTGACTTCCAGCTCTCATCCAAAGAAGAGGAGCCACCCTACTAAAAGCAAGGTTATGTGAAACTGCTATTGAGTTTTCATAAGTTAAATCAAAGAACTCAGCATTTTCTTGAAACCCATCAGAGATTGGAAATTTATCTGTAAACTTATACTCACCTTCAATTTTCTTACCTTCGCTGGATTTACCAGTTATAGCAGCTTCAACTCTTGGTTTCGTTATGTAGTTACAAATGCCCCACTTCTCCCAATCATCATCACCAGGTCGAAGTTCTTTCTCACGAAGCGCAGATTGCTCAGTGGCTGCGACTTCATTATTTGTAATACAAATACAACGTCTGGCGCCTTGATCCTGTTTATTTAGTCTCATTACTGCATGGGCGGTAGTGCCTGACCCAGCAAAAAAATCAAGGACAAGAGCTTGTGGTTTATTTTTTATAAAAATCCGAAGTGCATCCTCAACTGCATACAACGATTTCGGAAACGGAAACCTTCTGTCTGGCAGCAGAGCTTTTAGAATCAATGTACCTGCGGTTTGAGCATTATGTGATTCTTTATTCCATGTTGTTTTTGGCATGATGGTGTGATCTATAAAGTAGCCTCTGACTGCCCCTTGTGAATCTTTATCCACGATTTTTACTTCGCCTGCTAAAATTTTCTCAACAGTTCCACTCGCTAAATATTGAATTGTTGCTTTTTCACCAGCCTCAGGATTTTGAACTCGCGCAAATCCTTGTTCGACTAATTTTCTAAAAGGCTCTGGGGTTTTCCCCCATAACATTTCAGTCCCATCAGGCTTCATGGGAAAGACAGCTACACATCCTTTCGGAACTTTTACTGTTTTACGATTAACTCCCTCTGGAATTGCATCACTTACACTATGAATAGAACCTGTTTTTTGATCTACAAAAACTGCATAGAACTGATTTGGTCTTGCAGCACGGATGCTTGTATTTTCTCTTCTTCTAAGATTTCTCCATTCAATTTCTTTTTCAGTGCTTTCTCTTGCGTCTGTTCTTCCTGACATATCATCGCTAACTGGCAAAACTTTAGCCGATCCAAACATTACAAAATATACAAATTCATTTGTTCTTGAAAATTCACCTGTCCTGTTGGTTCCTTCAGGCTTGATAATGGTGCTAAC
>JAIXVT010000321.1 GCA_027482725.1 Pseudomonadota bacterium
CGAAGCTTCGGTCGGGAGGAGCTTTATTCCGATCAGACGCGATCCTGGATTATCTTTGACGGCGATTCCGGAAACGTGCGTGCCATGCATATAGTTCCCGTAAATAGAAAGTTTCTTAATGAATTCGGGGTTGGCTCTTACCGATTTCAACCACTCTTTGTCATCGGACGTCGCCTCGCCTTGGAGTGACCGCAGTTGAACTGCGAAGAATTTTTCAATGTTAGAATCAAACACCGTCGCGTATTTCGAATCAATAAGTTTGTTATTGTTTTCAGCGAAATTCCAACCGTTCAGATCATCAATATACCCGTTATCATCATTATCAACCGCATCATCGATGTCTTTGGGGTTTTTCCAAATCTTTGCCTTAAATTCGACATGACGGGTGTCTAACCCTGAATCAATAACGGCAACGGGCACAGCTTGCGCCGTGCCCGCGATCAAAAACAAACTTTGAATAATCCAAGCAGAAGAACGACGGGGGTGATTACCCCTAATTTTTTGCTTCATGGAGCCTTCCCGCCCCATGAAGGGGCTTTAGTGAATTTGAAACGTTCGCCCAAATAATCGCTCAAACAATTGCTCGTCTGTTGTGACCCTCAATTGCTCTTTTGTCAACCTTAGACGTTGATTAGAGGCGTTAAAAACCGCATCCGATAAAACAGGGGCCACATAACGCCCCATCCAATGACGGAGCTGTTCCGCAGCACGTCGGCACAGTTGTTTCGCTTGGCGTGATTCTACTCCCTGCTTCTGCATGGCGTAGGTGCAGCCGTAATAGGACGCATAATAGGTAACGATATTGGCAAAAGGAATAAAGTGTTTCCGGTATTCTATGCGGGGATTATCGACGTTAACTTGCCAACTCCCCCGAGGCTTGATCACCACGGCGATAGCAAAATTAAGCATGACCATTTCTTGCACAAACGGGAGGCGATACACGATTTGTCCGTATTTTCCGGCAAGATTTTTGAGAAATTGATCTAACCATGGAAACAAAGGAGGGTGATCTCCAAGATCATTTAGAGACTGAGCCTGAACCCAATCCCACGCTCGGGTGAGGGAGGCTTGGAACTTGTGGTCGAATTCGTCAGCTTCTTGTGTTGCGCCTTTTTCCCTCAGATCTTGAGAAAAATCTTTCCCGGCCTCCGCCAACACAGACAACGCGAACGCGCTGCTTTTTCCTTCACGCACCGACCGAATAAAAGCATTGCGCCCCTGTACCGCACTGCTTAGGTTTTCAGCGGACAGCAACGACGGGTTGGCATAACTCGGGGTAACTCCAAAAAAAACAGAAAAACTTAAGATCACCAATCCTATGGCGTTCATTCAGACATCCCTCCCTTGGATGATTAAAAAACGAAATTGTATTCAGATGTTATCGGGTCGAGAGGAGAGATGCGAAACTATATTTTAAAAAGAGCATCTGTAGGCGTTGTCCATGTTGTCGCATCAAATCTTAAAATGGGCGCATTTTCCCAGTTTTCTTGAGGATTTTTGGGGTTAGACCATTCGTTTAACACCCAGCGGTGCATACAGTCCGGATCCCAAAACTGAATTTCAAGCCCGGGTTGGTGTGGGGAGGCCCACGCCAGTGTTTTACGATTTTGAGAAAGGAGTTTCCACACGGGGACTTTATGATGAGCATTCCCCAAAAAATCCGCCGGAACACGACGCGACAACTGCCAGTGTGTGTAAAATTCGCGCTTCATCAGACCTGCAATTTCAAGAACGCTGACCGCAAAAGCCGAACACCCTCCCCCTTCCCGATAACGCGGACGATTGGGAAGTCCGTACCAACGGTATAGTCCTTGATTCTGATATTCGCTCAGATAATGATCCACTCGGACAGCCGCGAGCTCCTTTATCTCGAACTCAATTACGCTAAAATGCCCTGATTTGAGGCGTTTTTGTCGTTCTGGATCCAAATGATCGGGGGTTTCCATTTTCCCTTCGACACTATGGAATACAATTCCAAGCCCAAATTGATCTTTTAATACGGCATTGCGATCATCGCTAAAGCGTTTTGCGGTCATACCCGTAAACCAACGTTGCCGGATAACGGGGCTCACCAATTCGACCGCGACATGACCAATAGTCCTTGGCCGAAAACTTAAAGTATTCAGCGCAACACTACGTGCCAAATGGTGAGGTGAGCGCCAATCTACGCCAAAAGGCGACGGGTAAATGCAAAAACGTAACAGATGAGGGGAAGAATGCGCCTTGGCCGGAGTCGGGGGCGAATCGAACATTTATTGACGATAGCTTTTTTGCGCGAGTTTTCCAAACTCTCGGTAACGATCGCGGGCCCTTTTTCCAAATGCGTCTTTCAAATCGCGGCGTGCCCCATGCTTGAGGAGCATGCCGATAGACTTTCGATTACCCGATTCGCCCGCCAAAATCAGCGGTGTCACTTTGGTGTGTTTAGAAATGGCGTTAACATCGGCCCCTTTTTTCAGAAGGGTTAACCCTGCGCGCAAACTTCCGGCACGCGCGGCGTAGTGGAGTGGGGTTTCGTCGCTGTCGTTACGGGAGTTGACAGAAACACCGTGTTGGAGAGCCGTGCGGATCAATGTTTCGTGATTGTCCGTAGCGAACTGATGAATAGCTTGTCGCCCATCACCCACCTGCGCCTGATCCTTGAGCGATAACATTTTGGGGTTAAGCTCGATCAGGGTTTGGATAAATGCAATCCACTTGGCCCGATCCGATAACGGGCGTTGTGCCGCCAAAATACTAAGCCCAATCGGCCAAGGAGTTTTGTGCGAGTCATAAAAAATTTCCACGGGTTGGGATTTGAGCTGAGTGCGCCATTTTTCAAGGCAGACGGTGTTGGCGCGGGATAAGGCCTGATCCAAGTAGCGTTCCTTACTGAGCGGAGAAACCGTTGCCAGCGGGTCTTGAGCACAACGCCCCCCGGCATGGGAGTCCATACCCCAAAGCGCAGCGCAAAGGAAAAACATGAAACCCGGTCTCGAGATGGGGCTGCGGCTTAGCCGGAACAGAGCAGCGCAACCCTCAGTCCGTGAACGGATCGCGGGCGTTGCCGTGGGGGGATTTAAGTCGATTGTAATGGGCTTGGAGAAGCGTGGTAACAAGGTGATGAATCGCGCCCGTGTACTCCGGCGGAACAACATGGGGGGAGTTTAGCACGGTTTGGGGCGGAGCTGAATAACAATTAAAACGCTCCCGAACAGTGTTCCTGGATCAACGGGGGCGAAAAGAAAACTCTCCAGCATACAAGGTGAATTGGCTTTTGAACCGTTGAGTGAGCAAGCTTCCACCAAAGTCAAATGGAGCAATCAGACATAACCTCATGAAATCACTGCGCTAATTCCAGCGCATTCCTCAATTCAGGAACACTACTGGGGAGCGTTTAATGGGGGTCATCCCCCCCGCCCCGACGCCCCCCCTCCGCGATCACCTGGGCCACCGGCACGCCCCGCTGTTTGGATTCTTCCATCCATGTGTGGTACTCCTGCACCGACGGATCATCCGGGACAAATTGTTGGAGCCGTGTGACCAACCGATAAGCCTTGGTCACATGAAGCGTCTGCTCCATTTTGCGGTGGAGCAACGCGATATCCACCGGGTCCGGAATCCAATCAAACGCGCCGCGCCTCTGCACCACCGACTTATACTGAACATACGCGGGGTCATCGATAAACAAAGAGGGAGTCAGGGCGAATCGTTTTTGAAGAACATCGATCAAGGACACCGCGTCGCCGTCACTATAAACCAACCCTGCCACCAGCAAATCCGGCGGGGTTCGATGGAACGCGACAAGTGCTTCTTTCTGTGTCGAGCAGAACATCATATCAACGGGGTAGTTGAGAAGTCCGCGTTGTATCAGGGACTCAATGTTCTGAATTTGATCAAGGATGAGAACTCTTTGGAGAAGCGCCATGCAATCCAGAGTAAACAATCACGATGCGCACCTTCAACGGGCAAAACATTTGACTGGAAAAAATTTGCTCAGATGCTCGGTCCCAAGGCCGCACCCCCAAACACGTCATCTTTATTGTTTTTTATCTTCGAGTTCTTGCCAGCGCTCAAAAAGAGACTCAAGTTTTTGCTGTGCTTCTCCAAGTACAAACGACAATTCACGCAACCTGACGGACTGACTGACCAGCTCCGCAGAGGACATCTCTACCTCCAAATCGCGAACCTGTTTTTCTGCATCTTGAATTTTTTGTTCGATCTGACTGAGTTCAATCGTTTCCGAGTAGGTCAGTTTTTTCTTGGCGGCTTTAGGCGAATCCGTCCCCCCGGAGTCTAGAGACGACTTAAGTTTCATTCCGGTATTCGTAGCAGATCCGCGTTGCGCTTGCCGCCATTGCCCAGTGTCGGTATAAAACTTCATCTCAGGAAAAGCCAAGATCTGATCGCACACGTCGTCCATAAATTGCCGATCGTGGGAAACCAAGATCACTGCACCATCAAACTCTGACAAACACTCCTCCAACACCTGTAAGGTCTGCAAATCTAAATCATTGGTGGGTTCATCTAAAATCAATAAATTTGCAGGTTGCATCATTAATAGCGCAAGCAACAAGCGCGCCTGTTCGCCCCCCGACAATGCGCCAACGCGTTGGTCCACCTGAGAAAAAAAAAAAAAAAACCGATCCAGGTACGACCTTACATGGAGCTTTTTCCCCTGGAATTCCACAGTTTCTCCGTAAGGACAAACGGTTCGGAGCACCGTAGTATCAGGATCGAGTTGGTCGCGCTTTTGATCAAAATACACGGCCTGCAATCGGTCCGATTCTGTCACACTACCGGACTCCACCGAGAGCTGCTTAAGAAGGACTTGCGCCAATGACGATTTCCCAATTCCATTGGCCCCCAGCAGTCCCAACCGCGTAGACCGTGTAATCAACAGACTAAAATCTTTAAACAAGGTACGCCCGCCACGTACCAGGGTTGCGGATTTCAATTCGATCAATTTTTTTGGCGCTTGTGATTCTTGCTCGCTGAATTCAAGTTTGATTTCCAAGTTGCGGTTTAGCGTTTTTAAACGTGCACTTTCTTGGGCTAAATCCTGGGCGCGATCAATGCGCGCCTTTTGTTTAGTTGTGCGCGCTTTCGCTCCACGCCGTAGCCATTCGGTTTCGCGACGTAACACGTTATTTAATGATGTCTCACGGGCGGCTTCGGCTTCAAGGTACGCAGCTTTCCGTTCTAAGAACTCATCGTATCCCGCATCGACACTCAGCACACCGCCACTGTACCTCCGGTCCAATTCGATCACGCGTTGGCTGAGATTGCGCAAAAAAGCGCGATCATGCGAAATGATCAAAAACGCCTGCGGACATTTTTTGATCCAAGACTCAAGCCATAAAATACTCTCAATGTCCAAATGGTTGGTGGGCTCGTCCAACAAAACCAAATCTGGATTTTGGGCCATTTCACGAGCAAGCGCGACACGCTTTTGCCAGCCGCCGGATAATTTTCCGCAACGCTGATCTTGCCGATCACCCAAATCAAATTCCGACAACATTTTTTGTCCGTCTAGCGTGTTGGTTTCACAAACAAAATCGCGAACGGTGAGATCATTGGGCAGCACTGGAGTTTGCGCAAGATAAGCCACACGCAAGCCACGCTTCCGAACCACACCGCCTTCGTCGGGATCAATTTCCCCGTAAATCATTTTGAGCAACGTCGATTTGCCCGCACCGTTGCGCCCCACCAACGCTATTTTTTCCGATTCAAATATCCCAAACGTGAGCCCCTCAAATAACGTCCGATCTCCGACTTGATAATGAACGGATTGCGTTGAAACCAGCGGTGATGATGCCATCAGGTGAGTATAGCGGATAAATGCGAAGGGCTCTAGTGTGGTGAATACACACTGATTTTAGCTTTTTCGGCTTGATCTCTCGCTAAAAGCCTAAAAACTCAGGGATCAACTTGGATCGATACGTCACAAGAATTCTTTCCGTCTAGGGGGATATTTACGTTATAAATCCCTGTGTCCGGAAATCTTAATTGAGGTGCCGAAAAAAAGTCGACTCCTTCACTATTGCGGTTCACATGCCGAAGCTCCGTAATCCTCTTTACTGGATTAATCGTATTTATCTTCCAGAAAGAGATATCAGTGGACGCGCGTGGTTCTGGTGGCGTTGCCGCTTGGCCAGCTGCCTCTGAATCGCCACCGAGAGGAGTTGGTGTTGCGACTTCGGCACTATTATCTTCGACCTGAGTAACTTGGGCGTCCCACGATAACTTAAACCCCAAAGACTTTCCAGAAGACAGGGAGAAGGGATTAGGGTATGCGAGACATCTCGGGATATAACTTATCTTTTTTTTCGTTTTTTTATCATTGTCTTGATCACTATCCTCCCCATTATTACTATCACGGGGAATAGCTGTAAGATCACCGTCACCACATTTTCCATTTTTAATGTGTGCCTCAGATCGTAACTTGAGCTGCTCTGAAACCGCCGTATAAATTTCATGTAATGACTCTGAACCTAGCTTTAAGCCGGTGTTCAAATCATAAAAATCGATTTCAATCCCATCACCTGAAACCAAGACCGCAGCGACACCATTTTGGACATCCGTCCCGAAATAAGTCTCCACGGCATTTTTTTTGCTGTCGGTTGTTTTGGTAGTTTTTACCGATGGCTTATGCTCCCCTGCAGCAGAAGCCAACATTAAGCGATGAAAGCTAATACTATTGTTAGCATCTCGACCAAGAAACACTCCGCGACTCGCGTCTTGATCCACAACATGATCTGAGCTGCCTATTGCAGAATAGGTGTTCTTTTCTAAATCCACGATACCCAAACCTGCACTAACAATGAGCGAGTGAACGTGGCCCCGTCGATTTACTTTTTCGATTTTCATCTTGGATGCAAAAAGAACTTTTTCACTCCCCGGGAAGAACCCAAGAGGAGCAATCCCATTCAATCTATAGTTATCAATGGTTCTTTCGGTCTTCATTTTTAACTTCGATTTTATTCCAAAAATTTTTCTAAAAAACTCTCCTAAACTCGTAGATTGACTTGGCTCTGCGATTTTAATTTTTTGCCCTAAAACATCAGGAAGATCAGGATTATGGGGGAGAAACGATACCACCAAGTCCCTCTTTTCTGGACGATTAGCCAAAAAAATTCGACTAGAATTTATCTGAACGGGAAACTCTTTATTTTTTACCGAATTTGGATCCTCGATCTTTACGGCTATTTTTGGATAGTCAGTAGACTCATCAACATGCATTGAAAACTGATTATCGGTTAAAAATGACTCTGACTTTTGTGAGGACTCGACGTCAGTTGTAAAATCATTAAACCGTGTTGTTAATAATGAAGACCCCAAAGACGTTGGTTGAC